>CAUZNJ010000176.1:0-4908 GCA_963580965.1 Alphaproteobacteria bacterium
CCATCTCCGATAGGGCAATTCCTTGCCACCCTGTCGAGGCGATGTTAACGCCGACGGCGACCGTTAAAAGCGCCCAGGTCGGCCAGGCCGCTGAATTGAAGCCAGTCAGAATAACTGTGAAGGTTGAAAAGAACCCGAGCAACGCCAGTACCGCATTGGAGCTCATCCAGCGGCCGGCGGCATACCCCCATAGCATACGCCCAGGCAGGCCAATAAAGGTGGCGGTGGCGAATATGGCGCCGGCTTCGGACAGCGAATAATGCATGCGATCAATGAAGAATACGACGAAATAGGTGACGTAGACCGACCACAGGCCGGTGAAGGCGCCTTGCATCAAAACAAGCATGCGAAGACTGGGGTTCTGCAATGCAAATTTGATATCGCCCTTGATGCTGCTCGGAGATAAGGGGTGGTGAGGATCGCGGTCCTGGTCGAGCTCCTTGCGGGTTGGTTCAAGCAAGAAGGCAAGGGAAAAGCACAATAGGCCGACGCCGACGAAGGCGCCCTGCCAGCCATAAAGTGCGGCTAGAAATGGAACGAGCAGACCGGATGCAATTTGGCCGACCGGGACCGCTGTCTGTTTTGCCGAAAAGATTAGCGGTGCCAATTTTGGCGGCGCATACCGTGCAATGATTTGGGCGCTGGCTGGCGTGCTGACCGATACACCGAAGGAAACGAAGATTGCTGTTAATGCAAAGGCCCAAATTGAGCCAGTGATCGCAGCCAACATGCCTATAAGGATGCTGAGCAGGCCGATCTGGCTAATGCGTAGGCCGCCATAGCGGCGAATTAGGTTGCCGCTGAACATTACGATGACAATCTGGCAGCAGGAGTAGAATCCTACGAAAATACCAACGGCGGTGGCATCGACGCCGAGCGCGGGGAAAGCTACTGCCGCGGCGATCGGCGTGGTGACTTTGGCCATCATCACAAACGATTGCTGCACGAACATGGCGCTTAACGCCAAATACAGGGGTTTCATGGCACTCATTGTCGCAAAATTATTTCCCTGCATTGGTTGCGCGGGTTGGGATGGATTTAGTCGAACCATCTCGGTGAAGTCATCAGGGCTTGATGGTGTCGATAGGGGGCGGCCCCTTCGAGTATTCCGTAGTGATTGTTAGTGCAAGGCTGCTGTTTGGTTCATCGGGATGATGTTTTTTGAACCAGACACCATTATCTTAAACTTCCCAGTCAGTCATCCCAGACTCGATTTGGTATGACTGACTTGGTCGTGCAGAAAAATTATTTCACGTTATGGGCTTCTTCTCTTGTCTATTTCACCGCCTTTGTTGCCGCCCGTCGGTCGGCCTGCAGCAGCATGACGCCGATGATTGACGGCGGGATGGAGACCAGTGCGAATCCCAGAGCGTAGCTGTTAGTCAGCAGCAAAACGGCGGCGAATAGGGGCGGCAAAATAATCTGACCGATGCAGCTCAAACTGATAACGCTGCCGGTAATGGCGCCGACCTGTCCGGGTGGTGCCCGCCGGGCGATTTCTGATAAGGTGACGCCTTGCCAGCCCGATGCCGTAGCGTTTACGGCAACGGCAACGGACAGCAGTGCCCATGTTGGCCAGCTAAGGGAATTGAGGCCGGTTAAGGCAACAGAGATCGTCGTGACAAAACCCAGCAAAGCCAGAACCTTATTAGGGCTCATCCAGCGGCTGGAAATGTAACCCCAAAGGACGCGCGACGGCAGCCCAATCAGAGTTGCCATGGCAAAAATACCGCCGGCAGCAGTTAGTGAGTAGTCCAAGCGCTCCATGAAAAAGAGCACAAAATAGGTTGTATATACCGATGATACGCCGACGAAGGCGCCTTGGGTCAGGACTAAAAGGCGCATCCCTGGATCCCGTAGCGAGAACTTCAGGTTGTCTTTGATGTTCCGTGGCGACAGGGGATAGTATGGGTCACGGTCTTGATCGAGTTCCTTGCGCGTTGGTTCAAGCACGAAGGCGAATCCGAAACACAATAAACCGATGCCGATGAAGGCACCTTGCCAGTCGTAAATCGATTCCAGGTAAGGCACGAGCAGGCCGGCAGCAATGAAGCCAAGGGGAACGGCGGTTTGCTTTGCCGAAAAGATTAGTGGCGCGTGCTTCGGCGGGGCATAGCGGGACAGGATTTGCGAACTCGCCGGGGTGCTAACTGAAACGCCGAATGAGACAAAGATAGCGGTAAGGGCGAAGGCCCAAATAGTACCGCTGGTAGCGACTGTCATGCCAATCAGGATACTGAATAGGCCCACCTGACTCATGCGCAGGCCGCCATAGCGGCGGATCAGGTTGCCACAGAATAGTACTATAATTACCTGACACAGGGAGTAGAACCCGGTGAAGATTCCGACATTAGTGGCTTCGACGCCGAGAGCAGGAAAGGCAACGGCGGCAATAATCGGAACGACGATCTTTGCCATCGTCGCAAACGATTGCTGTAGGAACATACTGACTAGCGCCACGTATAGTGGCTTTATATTGCTCATTGGCGTGGCATGAGCGTGGCGAGGGGTGTTTCGCGTCGATTGCTCGTGGTGATCAACCTGCTGCCTGCGGGGGGACCAAGTCGTTCTCAGGTATCGGCGTTACGAGGGGCCTGCCGGCATAGTGGGCTTTCAGGTTGTTGATGACGAGTTCCAGAGTGATTACTGCGGCATCTGGCGAGCGTCCACCGATATGGGGCGTCATCACCAAGTTGGGCTGGTTCAATAGGCCTTCTGGTACGCTTGGCTCTCCGTCGACGACGTCGAGTCCAGCTCCGGCGATGCTCCTATTATTCAATGCATCGATCAGCGCTGCGGTATCAACAACGCTGCCTCGGGCGACATTCACCAGATAACCATTGGGACCGAGGGCGCTGAGAACCTCCCTGTCAACCAAATGGCGCGTACCAGCACCACCGACAGTGGAGACGATGAGGATATCACACCATTTGGCAAGTTCCGTCGGGGATGCGTGATAGGCATGGGGAATGTCATTACGTTTGCGCCGGTTGTGATAGGCGACCGGCATATCAAAGCCGCCGGCCCGCTTAGCCACTTCGGCCCCGATTTGGCCATAACCAAGAATACCAAGGCGCTTGCACGCAACGATCGGCTGCAAATTGCGGGATGTTGCCCACAGGCCCTCTTGTACCGCCGCGTGCAACTGCGGTAAATGACGCACAGTTGCGAGGATTAAGGCAAAAGCCTGATCCGCGACCGAAGTAGCATTGGCGCCGGCACCATGGGTAATGGAGATGCCACGTTTTTTTAGATCAGAGACGTCTAGAGCATCATAGCCGGTGCCCTTGCAGCAGATAAGGCTAAGTTTGGGCATTCCCTCAATCAATTCCTGTTCCACACCGATAGACCCCGTGCAGAACAGTGCAGTACAGTCATGGAGCCATGTATCGCCGACAATTTTTTGTTGCTCCTCAGGGGCTTGTGCGAATCGGGCATCATACAGGTCTTTAATTTCGGCGAGGAATTCGTCGGTCATGGATGAGGTGGAAACGATCAATAGCTTGGGTTTCATGGATTTCTTTCGTTATCAGGCGTTGGCACGGCCGGTGGTGCTGCCAGGAATTGGTGTTAAAACCGGTTTTCCAGCTAAGTGGGCGTCAAGGTTTCCAAGAAGTTGGTCGAGAGTTTCGCGTGCCGATTCTGGTACGTGGCCGCCAACATGTGGCGTCATCGTAACATTCTTTAGGGCGAGAAGCTCGGCTGGGATATTAGGCTCACCCTCGATGACGTCCGGCGCCGGCGATCTTTCCCTGTTGCAGGGCAGGAATTAGGGCTGCGTTCTCAACCACCGGGCCGCGCGCCATGTTGAATAGGTAGCCGTCCGGCCCCAGGGAATCGAGTACTTCGGCGTTGATCATATGCCAACTCTGATCGTTAAGCGGCAGGATACACATCAGAAAATCCGAGTCCCGCGCTAAGGCCACAACGTCCGTGTAATGCTTGAACGGTTCGTTCGGTTTTAGTGTGCGGGTGTGATAGCCGACGGGCATCTCGAATCCTTTATGACAGCGATGGGCGATTTTTGAGCCGATTTCTCCGAGGCCGACGACCCCAAGCCTTTTACCAGAGATACTGGGGGGTAGGGACCGGCCGGTTATCCATTCGCCGCAACGAACGGCTGCGTCGAAATTGACGACGTTGCGAACTGTGGCAAGCATCAGGGCGATGCCGTGGTCGGCAACATAGGTTGCGTTGATAGACTTACCATGGGTAATGGCGATGCCGCGCTTGTTCATCTCCGGGATGTCAAAGCCATCATAGCCAGCGCCCTTGCAGCAGGCGATCTCAAGATTGGGCATCAGATCCATTAGGTCACGCTTGATGCCTTGCGAACCCATGGTGAAAACTGCCCGTACATCCTTGATCCACGGCTCCATGGTGGTCCCCTCGCTCGTTGACGGCGTGGAACGGGCACGGCTCGTTCCTGATAGAGCGTGCACCGTTGATGCTGATTGACGTGCTGAGCGGGGGGATTTCCTGGTTAAGTGGCTAGTGCTGGCTTTGCGGCGAAGCGAACTGGATCACCCACTTGGCGAAGGATTGCGGTATCGCCAACGTCAACATTGGCCAAAAAGCAGGTATTGGCGTTGCGGTGGCCGATAAAAAAAATAGTGGCGGGCAAAATCCTGGATCGGACGCCTGGCACGCCTATTGCTTCGTGCGTCCGATACCATCAACTATTTGCGGGAATTTTCTTTAGCTCAGGAAACTCAATTAAGGGAGCGGGACTTCAGGACACTATCGATGGTTCTTCGGCTGATGGCGATGAATCAGCTGATACCTGTGCCTGATCTGATGCCGAAGCTCGGGTCGTGCCCGCCTTATTACGCGCAATGGTCACGAACTTTTCTAGGTCAGCTTCTGAACACAGGCCCAGGCCAACGGGGTTTTGCTGTTTGATATTGG
>CAUZNJ010000177.1:0-4904 GCA_963580965.1 Alphaproteobacteria bacterium
TCACCGAACGACCTAAGGGTTCTGCGTCAGGGCGTGAAGATTATTCGCGATTTGATGGGGCAGTCGGCTTTAAACGGATGGCGTGGCGCCGAACTGACGCCTGGTGCCGAGGTAAAGTCTGACAGCCAGATTGATGACTGGATAAGGAAAACGGCGACAACGGTGCATCATCCGTCCTGCTCCTGCGCTATGGGGCAGGAGGACAACAAGCCGCTTGATACGGAATTGCGCGTCAAGGGAGTGGAAGGCCTCCGCGTGGCCGATGCCTCGGCAATGCCAGACCTTGTTTCGGGCAATATTAATGCCTGCGTTCTGATGATTGGTGAAAAGGCGGCAGACCACATTAAAGGTGTTGGCATGCTGAGGCCAAGCGATGCTGTTCAGGTAAGGTCCTGAGAAAATCTTAATGCACACCTGTGTTCTGGATTCTGGTCCTCTCTAAGGATGAAGAGGGATCGTGAGCTCTGTGTTTTGTTGCCTTATATCTTCGTGGCCAATCTTGATCATCTCAGTTGGTCAGATAGAGGGGCAGGTTTCTAATACGGAAATTCTGGGATGGACAGGTAGAATAGTGGAACCCAAGCCCGCCTTAGAAGTACTCGATTTCTTTACCCAACGTACGACGGGAAAAGAGTGTCTGTTTCAGCTTCCCATCTTCATCGAGCACTCCTGCCTCAACGATAAAACGTTCGATGATGTTTTACCCTGTTGATCTTAGCGTATTGCTAGTTAGGTATCTCAGGAACTGGTGAGAGGAGCGGCCGGTCAGAAAAATGGGCCAGTAGATTGGCGATGCCGAGTTCAAACATGGCCCGCCGTCCATCCGGGGTGCCGTTGGCAGAATGTGGCGTCAGCACAACATTTTTAAGACCTTCATACGTTACCGGATCTTGCGGTTCTTGGGCATGGGCATCGAGCCCGGCGCCGCTAATCGTGCCGTCGCGCAATGCCGCCAGCAAGGCCGGCTGGTCGACGCAACTGCCGCGCGCAATGTTAATGATAATGCCTGTCGGACCAAGGGCCTTGAAAACCGCTGCGTCGGCTATACCGGTGGTTGTCGGTCCGCCTATACAGGAAAGCATCAGAAAATCGACGGCGCTGGCCATCTCAACGACATTGTCATAATAACGATAAGGAACGTCATCCTTGCAGTTTGGTCCCTGATAGGAAATTTCCATATCGAAACCAGCTGCCCGCCGTGCTACGGCACGACCAATGGCGCCGAGCCCGACGATACCAAGTTTCTTGCCAGAAACACGCTGAGTCATGGGCGCACGCCCCTTTACCATCCAGTCGCCGGATCGCACGTAATGATCTGCCCAAGGAATTCGCCGGGCGGCACTAAGCATCAAGGCCATGCCCATGTCGGAAACATCGACAGCCGATAGGTCAGTAGAGTGGCTAAGGCGCATGCCGCGCTTCTTGATTTCCGCGGTATCAAAATTGTCATAGCCGGTCGATGAACAGGCAATAATTTCCAGCTTGGGCAGGACATCAAGCATGTTCGGAAGCCAAGCTTTAGCGTTGCAGAAGACTCCGCGCACATGGGGTGCTGCCGTTGCCAACAGGGTGGCTTTATCACCCGCATCACGATGGTTGTAGACCGTGAATAGCGCGCTCAATCGTTCGAGCGCCTGCGGGTGCGGGGAATTGAGAAAAAGAACGGGTGGCTTGTTGGCCACAGGCATGCTCCTAAAGAGGGGCTGTCACCCTCAGCCACGAACTAAAAATCACCTGAATCAATAAGTTATTAGGCAATGATTGACCGAAACAACGCTCAATACCCTGCCGTAATATCTATTTCCTGTAACATTAGCTTGCCCGCTTCTCGGCGTTGGATGTTTTTGGTTATCTCGGTTGCTAAATGGGTCACGGTTGGGCGGCGTGCGACGTGCGGCATGATGGTGACATTAGGATGCGTCCATAGAGGGTTCTCTGGCGGCAGCGGCTCGGGCTTTAGCGCGTCTAGAGACGCGTGGGATAGTTGTCCGGAATCAAGCGCCGCGATCAGATCTTCCTGAACTATATGCCCACCGCGGCCGAGGTTTACCAGCATTGAACCTTTCGGCATCATGGCAAATGTACGGGCGCAGAAGATACCTTCCGTTTCCTTGGTTAGAGGCAGCAGGCAGACAGCGATATCGGTCTGGTTAAGGAACGCTTCGAGCTGGTCATTGCCATGGAAGACTGTTATTTCGGCATCAGGTTTGGGCGTGCGGGTCCAGGCTGATACTGGAAATTCTAACGATTTTAAAATTAAAGCAGGTGCCTTTGCCATCATGCCAAAACCGAGAAAGCCAATGCGCCGATCCTCCGGACGCGTCACCGGTCCAATGTACCATTCCTTGCGTTTTTGGCGCTCGTGATATGTCGGTAACTCCCGATGGAGGCGCAGCACATGCATGATGGCGTATTCCGTCATCATCGGGTCTCCGGTCACTGATTCAAGCTTGGTCATGGGTGCTTTTGGGATGTTCGGATGATTGACAAATGATTCAACTCCGGCCCCACGCGTGAACATCGCTTTCAGATTAGGAAAGGGGGGAAGAATATCAAAATTAGGCCGCATAAAAGCAAGATATTCGATCTCCTCTGGGTTCCCCGCATCGGGCCAGATGCGAATTTCTAAATCGGGTAGCTGCGTCGAAAACGTATCGCGCCACGCTTGTGCATTGCCGATGAACTTATCGAGATTAATGATGAGTAGCGCCATGGGTTCTCCTGATTTTGGTCCGTTTTGGGATTTGCGTTAGAGGCTCCAGTTGGCACTAAATTAAGGGCTATGACGAACGGGTTGTCCTCGTTACGAGCAAGGACTCAATGAAATACTCGCCCGGCGTCGATGACCATCGTTTGGCCGGTCATAGTCTCGGTGCGGCACATGGTAACCACCATGTCGGCGCAGTCGTCCTTATCGGCGACTTTCTTTAGAATGGCTGCAGACGCCGAGCGCTCAATCAAATCGGGCAAAAGATTAGCTGTCGCCCGCGTTCCTTCCAGCATCCCTGGGGCTACACAATTAACTAGCGTTTCGGGCGCCAGAGCCACTGCCATGCAACGTGTCAGGTGGATGAGGCCAGCCTTCGACACGGCATAGGCGATGGACGACCCTGATGGGATAAGCCCAGCTATGGAAGCGATATTGACAATGCGGCCACGCCCTTGGGCCTTCATAATGGGCGCCACAGCCTTGGTTAGGCACATCGGCCCTGTCAGGTTGACGGACATAATTTTTTCCCACATTTCGAGCGTAAGGTTGTCAAGGTCGGGAAAGGGGACAGATTTATTGTAGGCGGCGTCGTTAATTAAAATGTCGAGGCTGCCAAAATGCTTTTTAACTTCGCTGACCAGCTCCTCAACGGCCGTGCTGTCGCTAATATCGCAAGAAAACGCCCGGGCATTTATTTGATAATTCAACGCTAGCTCGCGTGCGACGCCCTCCGCCGCTTTGCGGCTTTGTGCGTACATGACGGCAATATGCGCACCTTCCTTGGCTAGCGCGTGACAGATCCTTTGTCCGAGCCCACCGTTGCCGCCCGTTACCAATGCGACCGCGCCTTTGAGGTCCATGAATTTTTTTCCTTATGCGGGTGCGCCGTCATTTCACCACAACGCTCCATGTATGCTGATAGATTGCTACCTGCTAGCGGCGCGGGCAAGCATTCCTATTGGCTATTGGTATTACCGCGTTAGCCCGTGATGTTCCGAATGCTAGCGATAAGGCCACGCATATGCCGAATCAATATGCCGTTCTAGAAACAAGGGTAAAAGATGCCGGCCCGCCGGCCTGGGAAAGTCCCAACCCCAACTAGTTGAGGGCATTTGATCGAGCCAGCATGGGCCGTGATAAGGCTGGCTCTGCTGCCTCACTCTCTGAGAGCCTATTGCTATCCTTAATAGAAGATCACATTAGCAAGTTGCTCGCTACAGGCTGAGGCAATTTATAAATCCCATAAAATTGGTGGCAGTTGTCTAAATTGATCTTCCAGAAGCAGTAGGCGATGGTAATGGGTGATTGGTTTGAGAGCATGAGCAACCTGATGGGGTAGCGAATAATCAGCAACTGCGGCGCTTGCCAATGCCGCGCCACTTCGGTTATCTCAGCTTTAGGAGCCGGCCATCGCTTGGATGTCGGACATAGGGAGGAGGCGTTTAATGCGCAAGAATCGGTTGAAGGAAATTTTTAAGTCGGGGAACTCGTCAGTTAACGGTTGGTTGCAACTGCCGAATACCATTTCTGCGGAAATCATTGCTCGGCAGAATTGGGACAGCATCACCGTCGACCTTCAGCATGGCGGCGTTGACGAGGGCCATGCCCTGACCATGCTGCAGATGATTTCGATTGGCGATGCGACGCCTATGGCGCGCGCGCCATGGAATGAGCCAGGCATCATCATGCGCCTCCTCGACGCGGGCGCCTACGGCATCATCTGCCCGATGGTTAGCAACCGCGAGGAAGCCCTGCGCTTCGTTGGCGCCTGCCGATATCCACCACAAGGCTATCGCTCAAATGGTGCCTATCGCGGCGGTCTATACGGTGGCAGCGACTACCAGGAGAATGCCAACGATGAGATTCTCACTCTGGCAATGGTTGAGACTAATGAGGGAATGGCCAAGGTTGATGAGATCGCCGAGACACCGGGCCTTGACGGCCTCTACATCGGCCCGTCCGATCTCGCCCTGGCGCATGGCCATGCAGCGACCCAGGACAATTTCACTGGCCCCGTCGCCGATATGATCGCCAAGATCCGCGAAGCTGCACACCGCGCTGGAAAGATTGCTGGCGTGCATGCAACTAGCACTGCTTACGCCGTACAGATGATCAAGGAAGGCTTTGATATCGTTACGCCGACCTCCGACTTCCGCCTCGTTGCTGCCGGCGGTGCAGCGGCGCTGAAAGAGAT
>CAUZNJ010000178.1:0-4889 GCA_963580965.1 Alphaproteobacteria bacterium
AGTCAACAACTGCGCCAAGAGGTAAAAGGAGAAAAACGAATGGGACCACGATGGTTGCCTCCGTGAGGCGGAAGGCGCGTGCGAGGCAGAGCTGAGACGTCAGCCCTGTCACCGCAATAATGAAAACCCACGGCCATAGGCTCAGATTTAACGGTTCCCATTCGGAATAGGCAAATGCACCCGACAGAGGAAGCTGGACGAGGATCATGTAGACCAGGATAGCGTAGGTCGTCTCGCTACGCGTCAGGTAACGGGTAAAGACGTGGGCAGACGCAAAGCAAAAGGAGGCAAATAGCACAGCAAGTGCGGCTGGATGAACCGTTTCCATTCCTGGCCGGAGAATGACGAGAACACCAGCGAAGCCCATTAAAATGGCAGTGATACGAGCCCGCGTCAGGGCTTCCCCCAGGAATACAGCCGATAGCAGCGCGGTCCAAATGGGAATGGTGAATTCAATGGAAAATACCGAGGTCATGGGTATCAAGGCGACGCCGAAGAACCATCCCCACTGACCGGCGAATTGAAAGATATTACGTCCCAGGTGAACAAGCGGTTGGCGGGTGGCAAGGCAGGCGAATCCAAACCGTGGCAGCAAAGCGGCAAGGATGAAAAGGCAGATAACGCTGCGCAGAAACAGAAGCTGGAAGATACCGATATCCCCCAGCACCATGCGTCCTGCTACCGCCATACACAGAAAGGAGGCAAGCGCACCCATCATCCAGGCGATACCGCGCAAAGTATCAGTATTTATGCCAGAAAGAGCGGTCATGCCCGCATCCTCAGTTGCAATTGTCTGTCGCGCGTTACACTGGCGTTTATAGGAATTACGCTGGTTATAGTATCTGCATCAATAGGGATAAGGAATGATCAGATTATACTTTAGGCGTATCACGGCCAAGCTTTCTAGTAGAGGCTTTGCCATCTGGGACCGGCAAGCTAGGATCGATGAGGCTGGCGGGGTTATAATATTCGGTAATTTGGACGGACGGATTTAGCTCTCCAATTTGGTATCCTGAATCGACCTAGGCCCTGATTATAGAGCGAGGGTCTTCGGAGAATAGTTCGGCTCAAATTACCGTACCGATGCGTATGTCGGCCCACAGACAATCGTCGAAAGTAATTGTCGCCACGAGCCCTGCACCCTTGCTTTTTGAAAAATCTGATGGGCCAGGCCGGCGACGGCAAGAGATAAAGGCCTCCATTAAGAAAAAGAGCTTTCCTAACTCAAGGGCAGCTCTTGACGCAACGTCCGTCGTGACGGCTAGGCTGCAGAAGCCGTCTTAGTAGCTAAACTATTGGCCGCCATTACCTTGAACTCGTCGAGCTGCTCGTTAACCCAATAAATAATCATATCGGCCGCCTATGAATTGACTTTAATTGGCAACATCT
Organism: Alphaproteobacteria bacterium; assembly: GCA_963580965.1. Lineage (GTDB taxonomy): Bacteria > Pseudomonadota > Alphaproteobacteria > Rhodospirillales > CAMCUA01 > CAMCUA01. Next base: position 1,390 of record CAUZNJ010000178.1, read on the forward strand.
GCCTGACGCTGGGGAATAAACCCGTTCTCTAGTTGCTCGATAATCAAGCCTGCCGTAGCCAACGCCCTATCTAACGCCGCCATCGTTGCGGCCATGTCGGGACTATCATCCGTCATCCACGTGCGCACCGCATAGCCGTAAACGACGGCCAGCCCGTTCACCCTTGCAAGACCGAGCAGGCCGCTACTCGACAGGCCAGCCACCTCCAGAGTCATGGCCATGGACCGCATTAGACGCGTCGCCACACACAAGGCCGCTAGCGGGTTGCGATGTCCTTCGCGCATAAATGCTAGTACGCCATCCCGATTTTCGTTGAGAGCGTCGAAGCGGCGCATGAGCAGATCGAACAGTCGGAGGCGGACCGTGTCCTCCTTCTCGGCGGGACCACCAGCCATAACCTGCTGGTCAACTGCATCGATCAGGAGGCTTGTTAGCGTCATTTTTGTTGGCGCCAGGACACAAATCTCGGCAATATCCATGTCCGCTCTATCAGCGATGTCAGAGAGGGAGGTATCCCGCCAACTCCCCTCGGCGGCAATGTCCAGGGCGGCACGAAGCATTTGAGCATGTCCGCCACCACGCGGTTGATGTCGAGGTTGGCGTTTTATCGATGTAGTCGCCCGTTTTTCCATGCCTAATCCCTCATATAGGTCGTCGCGAATGGCATTCGCATCGTACTTCTTTTGCTCACCTGACCCTTTCAACAGCTTACCAAACTGTATTACAAAGGGAATAGAATCGCGAAAGAAACGATGCAATGCCACGGCTGGAACAGCGACTAACATGAGCAAGATGTCTGATATTGCCAGTACAGATATTTTCCAAGCGGCGGCCCGACAACCGATGCTCGAACATGAAGAAGAAAGCCGCCTAGCGCGCAAAGCTTCTTGCGGCGATATAGAAGCTGCTGGCCAGCTGATTCTTAGCCACCTTCGCATGGTTATCAAAATTGCGCGGACGTATCGCGGCTCCGGGTTGCCAATGAGCGACCTCGTGCAACAGGGCGTGCTTGGCCTTATCCACGCAGTGGAGAAATTTAATCCCGACCGAGGCGTACGCCTGTCCACTTATGCAATGTGGTGGATCCGCGCCGCCATCCAGGACCATGTGGTGCGATCATGGTCCGTTGTTCGAATTGGCACCACCAACGCGCAGAAAGCATTGTTTCTGCGTCTGCGACAAATGACGTCAGACTTCTTTGATAGCGCAGGCGATCTTAGCGATGAAATAGTGCAAAAGCTGGCCCGTGGTTTTGATACAACCGCTGCAGACGTTAGGGCCCTGGTTAGGCGCATGGCCCGCGGCGGCGATCAGTCTCTGGACCATCCGGCTAGCGAAGCAATCAATACGGCAGCATCCAAAAGGCGAGGAAGTTGGCTCGATCATCTCGTTTGCCCCCGGCCGAACCCGGAAGAAGCACTCTCTGAAACCAATGAATGCCGTTTTGTAGCGGACCTAATCGACAAGGCGCTCGGCATGCTTCCTCCACGCGAACGTCTAATTATCGAACGCCGTTATTTCGCCGAAGTCCGCGCAACCTTTGATGCGATTGGCAGAGAGATCGGCCTATCAAAGGACCGGGTCCGGCAATTGGAACGGATTGCGCTCGACCGGCTCCGTAATATGCTACAGCCGGCGCTGGAGAAAGGCTAACAGCCTTGCACGCGTACCTAGCGACATTGCTCGTATCAGGAATTCTTGGACGTAGACGGATATTCGGCTTACCCAGCTGTAGCGTTTAGTTGGGATCATTACCGATAACGAACATCCGATGGAACATCCGAAGCTGATTATGATCGAAATCAACGCCTGCCTTGTGCATTGACGAACGGTTATCCCAGATCAGCATATCACCCATGCGCCACTGATGAACGTAGGTTACCTCTGGTTGAACCATGATTTTCAATAGGTCGGCCAGGAACGCCTGAGAATCTTCTGGCGACATACCGATGATATTCTCGGTTTTTTTGAGATGAAAATAAACGGCCTTGCTGCCCCCATGATCGGGATTGGTATTCACCAGCGGCTGCACAGCCGTTTGCTGATTGCCTTCATTCATGTCTTCCAGCGATGTCGATGTCGGATTGGGTGCAGCGCTACCAGATAGCACGTTGACGGTCTTCATATCGATGATGCGATTTCGCAACGACACTGGCAGACGTTCAAAACCGAGGCGCGAGTTGCAAAACGACGTACCTCCACCCTGACTGGGCAGCGCCACCGGATACATCATGGTGTATTTGGGCGGCACCTTTAAGTGCGTATGGTCCGTGTGCCAATTGGGTTTATACGACCGCACCTTCCCGGTGCTGTCCTTCATCTGACTGTTAAGCACGCGGACCAGGGGATATCCGAGCAGGCCATATTTCTCCGGCTGATCCTCCAACATCAATTCGCCAAAGATACTGCCTGCAGCAACATACTGGTCAGGCGTAAAATTCTGGTCGCGGATAACTAACGCAATGTTCTCATGCAATGCATCAAATAGCTGCTTGCGGACCGCATCGCTGACGGGACAGGTGAGGTCGGCACCGATGACCTCTGCACCAAAATTCGGCGAGAGTTTCTCAATTTGCATCGTAGACTCTTTTTTAAGAACGGGCATCTTCATGGCTCCTTGATAAGAAAGCCAATTTTCAGGCCCCCTCGAACGCTGGGCATAGCACCACCAACGACCCGTCTCCCAACCCAACACTTACATCAGTGATGGCTAGCAATGTAGCTGATTTTATCGATTCAATAACGGAACTATTGAGCGCCACAAGCTCAAAATCCTATTCCGCAAGATGCTTACGACATCCTACTTCGCAAGATATCGGCCACGTTGGGTCGCAGCAGAAACTGCTTTGTTCAGCAATTCTGGCAGTCCTTCCGGCCCCTTGGCCATGAGGACATCAAGCGCAGCAGCCGTCGTTCCGCCAGGACTGGTAACGTTGCGCCGCAGGATATCGGGAGCATCGGCTGAACGTCGCATCAACTCCCCCGACCCAGCAACGGTAGCTCGTGCAAGGCGCGCCGCCAAGTCCTCCGGCAAGCCGGCAACGACACCGGCCGCCGCCAAACATTCGGTTAGCAAAAAAACATAGGCTGGGCCGCTGCCGGACACGCCGGTCACAGCGTCCATTAAAGATTCATCATCGATCCAGGCCACCTCGCCTACGGCTTCAAGAAGCTGTTGGCAGCGGGTGATTTGGCATTGAGTTACACGCACATTAGGGCAGGCAACAGTGATGCCACGACGTACTGCCGCCGGGGTATTAGGCATAGCGCGCACGATGGCAGCAGCTTCGCCCAAGACCCTCTCAAAAGAGGCTATATTACGCCCCGCAGCAATGGAGAGAAAAACCGTGTCAGGGTGGACAAAACGGACATAAGGCGGCATGACGTCACCCATAACTTGTGGCTTGACGGCGAAGACCACGACTTCGGGGGCGGAGCCTACTAGGTCTTCATTTCCATTAACCACCCGAACCCCCAGGCGATCAACGAGAAGCAACGCC
>CAUZNJ010000179.1:0-4882 GCA_963580965.1 Alphaproteobacteria bacterium
TGGGCGTCAGCGACAGCAAGCCAATTCATTCAATGAGCGTGTCAGCATGGGATTCGCCAGGATCTTCGGAATGCAGCCTCGAAAGATCTTAGCCCCAGGAATCCACCTTGAATACTTCTTGCTGAACAATTCTTGGATCACCGCGCCCAGCCATTTATTGGTGTATTGGCTTAGATCTTTTCATAACCATCAGCGATCCATTGAGCGTGGTAGTGGTCTCGCATGCCGTCGATACAATCGGTCATTTTGGCTGCCTCGAGCGCCACCGGCGTCGGGTCATCTAGGCTATTTGACGCAACTACTGCCGTACCTCAGGCGCGATGGCTGGGCGTTAGTTTTGGTCATTTTAGGTCTTCTGCTGATGCGCTTGCTCGATGCGATCAGCTCCACAGTTCATGCAGATCGCGATTGACACCCTGGCTGATGTCAACCTGAAACCGAATCTTGGCGGCTCGGAGCAACGCGCTGTCAGCCGGACAGAAACGGCGGGCAACGCTGGCTTGTCGTTTTCCAGTGCGGATAAGGCGCGCGCCATCCTTGAGGGCCTTGCGTTGTCGCAGTGATCAAGCGTGCCAAGGTCGTACACGCCATCGACATAAAGTGGGGCCCTAATCCCTTCAATAAGACAGATTTTTAAGGGAACGCCCGGTATGGTCCCGAGCAATGCGGCGTGTTCGACGGCGCTCGCAAGCAAGTTGTGATCGGTCTGGTCACTTGCCTACCGCACTGTGGTCAAAGCGCAGAACTCGACTGACAGCCTGGGCGATGCAACCTTTAAGCCTTTAAAACACGGCATAAGAAACCGCCGCTACTGCGTTGTAGGCGGATGGCATAAGCATAACGGAAGACGTAGCAAGCGACTCACAGCGAATAGCTGAGCGGTCCCCATTGCGTTTTTGGGTGAACTCCAACCCCATTTAGGTTTATTAACCAATCGAGAATTTGACTTCAACCCTCACCGTGCCCTTATATGGGGGTAACAGGATTCGTTGGAGACTGAGTATGAATGTCGAATCAATTCAGACATCTGGCATCGAGAAGTTTGCGCAATCACTTGGTGTTGGGCTGGGTAAGGTTTCTAGTAAATTCGTTCAAGATGCGATTCTTGGGATTCACAAGGCGCGCTCGGTCAATTTGACGGCCATCGCTTCGGTCCTTCAGGAAAACATTGAACTGCATGCAACGCACAAGCGCCTCAGCCGTAACCTGGGTCGTCCCGAAATTAATCAGATCGTCTCGAGTCGCCTACTTCAAAAGGGTGCAAGACGCGTCAAGAAAAACACTCGTCTTGTCGTTCGAGTCTACGAGTTTCACAAAAAATATGCCTGTAAGATGGAGTACATTGGCGACTCAGCCAGTTACCGAGTCTGCGAAGTTGTCGCGAGCGATCTTGGTTCGCGGGTCTACGTACCTTTGTTGGTCAAGGTGTGGTCAACAAAGGTGCCCGGGTTTGTGAGTGATGACGTTGAGCTCGAACTTGCGCTGCGACAGGTTATGGAGGCTACCTCAGGTCGTGGGATTCTGTTTTTCGAAAGTAATCTGAAAACTGAGACGCTGGATCGGCTCGTTCAGTTTCAGAATTCGCATTTCGAGGTGGGTGTTGATCTGGCCGAAACGCTTCTGTATCGAGGGAAACCGATGACCGTAGGTGATCTTTCTACCGATCGTGATACGGAATACGGACTCACTGTTTTCAAGATGATAGACGGGGTGGAACGGTCTATTTTTTGTCACTACGGAAGCATTCCTGTGCGCTGGCCAGGATTGCCGTCACGCAAGTTAAATCTAGTGGTTATTAAATCTCGAGGTTTTAATGGCGAAGACCAAGTCACGCCGCTGCTGACAACTGAACCAATGAAACGCAATCGGCAGCTGCTAACCGACGCGGTTATGTCCTATTCTGGTTGCTTTGATGTGACCCAGTTGAATGCAACGCACCGCTGCGAGTTCGAGCCGGAGCGCTTCAGAGTCCTTACATTTGATCGCCTTCAACTGCTACAGACTTTTCTGCAGGCGGTAATATTCTATGAAGCCGCGATTGCGAAAAGTCGGTTGATGGAGGATCAGGTTGTTGAGGCGAAGCCCCGTGTAGGTGATCACCAACGTAACTTTATGGTGCCACAGCATATGGCTGCTGGCTGACGATAAATTCTGGCGCGCTTTCGTGGCTCCGGATCATCTCGGCTGAGCAAGAATTGTTGCTGTTTAGCTCGGATGATCTCCACCAAATGCCCCACTTCCTGGCGATGCCAACCTGACCGCGACGAGTCTGGATTGCCTTATCGATAACTTCTTTGCTGTGGCCCCAGTCGTAATAGGGTGCTGCATCAATCTGGGCGAGGCGCTCGGTGAGGCTGGGATGAATTGCGGTTATTGTTCGTTATCGTTTGAAGCTGCGCCTGTCACCCACGGTTCAAGTAGAACGATAGAGGCGTTCATGCGCGATGTTCTCAGCGTTGCTTATTGCAACTGACGTTCTGCGTCCTTCTGCTCGTTAATTTCGAACGTCTTACTGACGGCTGCTTTGTTCGGTGAACTCTGGACTTTTTAGCCAGGCTTTTGGATACCTGTGGGTAATCTCATTCATGGTCGCCGGGGATCGTGGATAGGCACCTTTATCGTCGGTGGCCTCGAGCCAGGTCTGCAAAGCGGCGCGCATTTTTTGCAAGGTTCTCCGAGAAGCCGGGTCGGTGGCCAGATTGTTCACCTCATCAGGATCGTTCTGCAGGTCATACAGCTCTTCCGGAACGCTCTGTATGTCAGGCGCGATCTGCGCCGGTGTTAGTTTACCGCGCTCTGCCAGCGCTCTAATAGTGAGGAAACTGCTGCGCTCGGGTGCCGCCAGTGAAAGCATCTCCCGGTGTCCCCAATTCATTAACGGGCGGTCGGTGTAATAGTTCTTCATGTAATGAAATCGTGGTCCCATGACCGAGCGCACACGATCGATAACATTGGACATTCGGTCAGCCGATGAGAACACGTAGTCGCGCTGATAGTCCGCGTCAAAGAGATCTTTGGCATCCATGGACGAGGGGGGGTGCAATGCCAGCGAGTTGTAATGACGTCGCGCCGACATCCATAAGATTGACGATATCACTGCGCCGTGTGCCGGGCTTGACGATGCGGTTTAGTGCGGGACCTGCGATGATGAGCGGTACGCGCAGGGCTTCTTCGTAAACGAATTCTTTACTTCGCGGTAGGTCAGAGCCGTGGCCTGAAAAGATAAACACGATCGTGTTTTCCCACCACCCATCCCTTTTTAACCGGGCGATTGCCTCACCGATCTGATGATCGGTACGCAGGATGGAATTGTAGTGCGCGGCAAGGTGCTGTCTAACCTGCGGAATGTCAGGATACTGGACCGGGACACGTACGGCATCTGGTTTGATCGGTTCCAAACCAAGCTGTTGAAGCTGTGTGTTGATCATGGCAACGCCTTTGCCACCGGCGACGGACATCTGTCCAAAAAATGGTTTGATGTCGGGCACGTCACGCCAGTCGCCACTTCCAGAAGGCCCCTTGCAGTTCTTGTTTTGAAATGCTGAATCATCGATTGGTCTATCCGTAACAGTCTTCTCAGAGCGGGTGTTAGCCGGCTTCTGCAGCTTTTCAGACTTTGCTGCCTCGGTCTTACCTTTTATTACCGGCTGACTCTGGCCAACCGAATAGAGATCACAGCGTTGATAGACGAAGTTATAGTCGTCTTTGTCCGCGTTGTAGGTCTCGTAGCCTGCCAATCGGAATAACTCCGGTACCGTTTTCACGTCGCTCGGTAAGTGAATTTGGTAACCGGGAACACGACTCGAACGATGATCCTGCACGCCAATTCGGATCGGGTAGTAACCGGTAATCAGCGCGCTGCGAGTCGGACTGCAAACCGGCGTCGGTGCAAAGGCTTTCTCAAACAGAATGCCGTCTTTCGCCAGGGCATCTATGTTCGGCGTGTTTACCAACTTATCGCCGTAGCTGCTGAACCCGGCGACTAATCGTCAATGTTTATCCAGAGGATATTGGGGCTTACCGCGTCTTGCGCAATGCTCGCGGTTGTCACGCTAAAAAGCAGGAAGGCCAGTAGTTTTGACTTTGTCTGGACTGAGGTGCTCACCGGCTTTTGGTTAGACTTCATATAACGCTCGAATCGGAAAAACTTCTCCGCTGATTCTTGCTGAACCTGGGGCGGCTAAAAATACTGCGAGGTCAGCGACGTGTTGCGGGTCCGGTGGATACTGCAGGGTTGGCACGGGTGAGCCATCTTTCTGGGTCTTCGCGGGCAGCCACCGAGCAACGCCCTCAGTAGCCGTTAGTCCAGGCGCGATGCAGTTGACGTTAATATTATGCGGCCCCCAACAAACCGCCATGGACTTGGTCAGGTTGATCACGCCGGCCTTGGCTGCGCCGTAGTGAATGAAAGGAGGTGAGTGCTTTATACCGGCCACCGACGAAATATTGATGATGCGACCGCCGCCTTGTTCTATCATGTGTCGACCCGCTGCCGCACTGCAGTAGAAGACACTATCCAGATTGAGGGCGATGGCCGCGCGCCATTCCTGCGCCAGCAGTTCTTCAGGCGGCTTAACAAACATCGCTCCGCCGGCATTGTTGACCATGATATCCAGCCCACCCAGATCTTTAACCGTGTCAGCCACCATCTGTTCGACTTGATCCGCGTTCGTTACATCACAGACCATTGACACGCAGGTCTGGCCCTTGGCCGTAATGTCTGCGGCAACTTTTTTGAGCTTTTTTTCGTCTCGACTGGCGATCACCACCTTAGCGCCGTTGCTCGCAAATGCGTGTGCAATTTTGCTGCCAATGCCGCCAGCCCCTCCGGTAACAATGGCGATTTTACCCGCTAAATCTTTTGACATGCCTGATCCTTTCG
>CAUZNJ010000180.1:0-4869 GCA_963580965.1 Alphaproteobacteria bacterium
TGCCGAAATGGGACATAAGCAAGACCTGCTTAGTTTCTGGCCATCGCTTCAATTAACGAGGCAAGTGGGCACGCAACTTCCTTGCACTCCCAAGAAGCAGGAAGATGGTGGTGGTCAGGTTTCTCATAGGGGAAATCTAAGGCGTATAGTCTGGCTGATTTATGCTTAAAATTTTTCGAGTAATTTTATTTTTGATCTTCCTGCTTCCATCGGTCTCAATGGCAGACGGTAAACTTATTGATAATTTTGAGCTCCAACCTGATGCGCGTTGGCGCTTTATTGCGGATACCGTGATGGGGGGAGTATCGATAGGGCGGGTTGAATTCTATCGCGAGGCGGCAGGTTCCTATGCCCGAATGACCGGTACTGTAAGCACGAAAAATAACGGTGGTTTTATTCAATTCCGAACTTTCTTGGATTCACCTTTACCAAAGGAATCGAAGGGCCTTCGTTTAGTTGTAAGGGGTAATCAGCAGAATTATTTCGTCCACTTGCGCACTAATGGGATCTTTTTTCCGTGGCAGTTTTATCAGGCAAAATTTGAGGTATCTGAAGATTGGTCAGAGGTTTATCTGCCTTTCCAAGAGTTCAAGACTTCTGGGTTTCTTTTGAGGTCCAGCCCTCTGGCAGAAAGCATAGAATCTATAGGTGTAGTAGCTTTTGGTATCGATCATGAAGCTAAGGTCGATGTACTCGAAGTCAGCTTCTATTAAAAATTGACAAGTAACTGAGTAATTTAAATGCGTTGAATAGTGATCTACAGGCGACAGGGCGGCGTAATAAAGGAAGCAAACAGAGCTTTCATAATTTTTCTGGGCCAACATAATTATCATGAGGTGCCCGTGCTTGTTACGCATAAGGTCAACATTGCCGCGCTGACTGGCGTGTGCCCCAGTTCAGGCGAGATTGTGGTTGTCCATTTTCCAGAAGACGGTTGGCTCGATCTGGTCGGAAACATTCGATCAGGCTAGCGGCTGCCCTGCATGAGGTAATTTCCTAAACGATAGGAACACGCGTGCTGCTCATAACCACTAGGCCCTAATAAAATGGATAGAGTTCATCACATCGCCCTAGTTGTTCCTAACATTGGCGAAGCCCTCGTCTGGTATCAAGACCGTTTCGACGTTGATACAATATATGAAGATAGCAGTTGGGCATTGTTGCGTTTAGACAATATTGCCCTTGCTCTTGTCCTCCCCGACCAGCACCCGCCCCACATTGCGATAGAACGCAAAAACGCAGAAACTTTCGGCGCGTTGACAACGCACCGTGACGGGACCGCTTCTGTTTACGTTGATGACCCATGGGGCAACACAATTGAAATAATGAAGGCTTCTGGATGATCAAGAAACTCGTTTCAGGGGACAAAGAATTGACAGTTTTCTACGATGGAGCATGTCCTCTCTGTAGTAGGGAAATATCCTTCTACAAGCGTCAGCGGGGCTCTGGGTCTGTGGCTTGGGTTGATGTGGCAAAAGCCGCTGAAGATGATGTTTCACCGGGCTTGTCGCGTGATCAGGCTCTGACCCGTTTTCATGTTCTTGACAAAAGCGGGACACTCTTCTCGGGTGGCGCGGCATTCAGTCGACTGTTGTTGGCGTTTCCAGTGTTTAAGCCGCTTGGTGTGTTGCTCCAGATTAGGCCGCTTTCCCTGATCTCCGAGGGGGTCTACCAACTTTTTCTGAAGTTCCGCCCGCGGTTACAGGTAATTTTTCGAGCCAGGGAACGGACCGTTACTAAAAATGGTAATCAGACTAGTCGGTGACGTTTCTGATCTTGCGGGCAATTCCCTAATGATTCCCACGTGACCCCGTTCTTTGCGCCGTTTAAGAATATTGATTGAGGCGCTCTCAAAGCAAATGGGGTCGAATACAGCTTCGCGCGACGCCTTGGGAATGCCAGGACCGCGATCACCAACCTCGAGTGTCACGCCGGCAGGGGTATCAACCAATGTCACGTCGTCCTGACCACCGTAGGCGACCGCATTATCGATTAAATTTGGCAGTGCGCGGCGCAAAGAAACGGGCCGGAAAGACATTACGGTGTGGTCTGACGGGGGACAGCGCATTCTGGATCAGGCACCACAGCCCACGCGCCCGTTTTGATAATTAGATTAGATTAATGGCAAAGTACCGAGAGCGTGATTGCATCTTAAGCAGCTGAATATCTAAATTTCTAATCACGTTATGTAATTTAAAAATTTATCGTCGTCCCTTGACGAGCCATTTTAATAACACCAAATCAATATCTAGATCGGATGCCGCAATAACTGGGTTCGATCACACTCACCGTCCAGGAGCGTGACTTTTAGGTGCGCCGCTTGGATCAGTTGCTTCGCAATGGAGGACTACTAAATGCGTACAATCGACTTTACCCCGCTTTTCCGTTCGACCGTCGGCTACGATCGCATGCAGCGTATGCTTGATTCTATGGCCCACCTCGATGAACAGACCTTTAGCTATCCGCCTTACAATATTGAATCTCATGGTGAGGATGCTTACCGCATCACCATGGCTGTCGCTGGCTTCGGCGAAGAAGACCTTGACCTCACCGTTAGAGAGAACCGCCTGCTGGTCAGTGGTAAGGCGCGGGTTGAGGTTGAGGGGGGTGCCGTTCTTCACCGGGGCATTGCTGGCCGTTCATTCGAGCGTTGGTTTGAACTTGCTGACCATATCAAGGTGAAAAGCGCAGCGTTGGACAATGGCCTGTTGCAAATCGATTTGGTTCGTGAGGTTCCTGAGGAGCAAAAGCCGCGTAAGATTGAGATTGCAGTGGGCGCGCCAAAAGTAATCGAAACTAAGAAAGCAGCCTAACCCGGGAAGCATCCCTTTACTAACCACTCGTGGGGCGTGCCGGATTGCGAGCACGCCCCAAATTATTTCCGTCCTACTAACAATCTAGACGTTTGAGCCATTCTTGGTTCATTTTTTTCCTTTAGTCAGCCGCCTCGAGCTCGGATCGTGGGCTTTTAGTTGTTGATGGGGATAAAGCTTGATGAGGACTCGGACTTCGCCCGGTGGGTGGGGCGTCTATGCAAATATGAAACTCTAACGGATCGGTAATGCCGTCATTCCATGGGCGTTCAAGGCAACATGGTGCAGCCAATTGGAATCGTCTCGTTCCGGATAATCTCGGCGTTGATGGGCGCCCCTGCTTTCTATGCGGATAAGGGCTGAGTGCAAAATGCACTCAGCAGTACGCATCAATCCCGTTGGTTCTAGGTCGGCCAATGCATCTAAAGCTGATTTTAGCGCCGGCTCGGTGCGATAGAGCCCACCGGCATCGTCCATGAGGTTTCGTATCCGTTTCTCTACAAGCGCTGTATCGAAGCCGATGTTTGGCTGTGATGCAGTTTGTTCAACGCTCCAGCGGTCCCTTGGTGTCGCTGATAGCAAACCCCTCGCCGCGTTTCGCCCTGCCACCGCTCCGAATACAAGGGCATCGGTGCCGCCATTGCCAGCAATTCGGCTGGCGCCGTGTACGCCGCCGGTAGCCTCGCCGGCGGCGTAGAGCCCTGGAACGCCGGTCCAGCCCGTTTCATCAATGGCGATGCCGCCCATGATGCTATGCGCAGCTGGGCGCACCCGTGGCATTTCATAGCGTGGGTCGAGCCCGGCTTTCCGCAGACGTGCACAATGAGTGACATAGCCTTCCAGAACATCGTGTGGCAGCGCCGTCGTGTCGAAGTGGACAGTACCTCCCTCGACACCGCGCCCGGCGTCAATTTCTTCCTGGATGCATAAGGATAGGCGGGCTTTTTCAATCCACTTCTCCCCGTGGTCGGGGTTGTGACGAAACATGAACCGCTCTCCGTCGGCATTTAGGATATGGGCTCCGTCACCCAGCATGGCCGTCGGCATCTCCATTCCCTTGCAGCCCTTAGGATGCAAGACGATGGTGGGTTCGAACTGAATAAATTCCATATCGATGAGTGTCGCGCCTGCCTCCAGGGCAAGACTAAAACTGTCGGCTCCCACGTCAGCGGGGTAGGTGGTATCGCCATAAAGACGTCCAACCCCACCCGTTGCGAGCACGACGGCTCGGGCATGAATGGCGACCTGCCCCTCTCTTCCCGTAAGGATTGCGCCGCAGACCTCGCCGCCATCTTGAAGCAAAGCAATTACGCGCAGGCCTGTATGGCTGTAGACGCCCAAGTCGCGTGCCATAGCTTGGGAAGCGGCCAGGATGGCGCGCCCGGTTCCCGCTTCGACATACACCGAACGCGGATGGCTATTTCCGGATAAATGGCGTTGACGAAACCGTTCGCCCGATCGTGCGAAGGGTACACCGGCTTTGGCCAATTCCAGAATTCCCTGGGCCGCGTTCTCGGCCAGTACTTGTACTAGCCGCCGATCATTCAACCCATAGCCACCAGAAATCATGTCCTCAATGTAACGGTCTTGGCTATCAAGTGGGTCCTCGTGGCCCAACGGAGCGTTGCAGCCGAGTACATAGGATGAAGCGCCCTTGGCTATGCTTGCCAGAACCACGTCGGCCCCCGCCTGACGGGCGGCAATGGCTGCGCGATGCCCGGCAAATCCGCCACCGAGCACGAGAACATCTGTATGTGTTGTCATTAGTGCGGGCATGGACGCTCCCATCATGCAGTACAACGGAGTTGACGGTGGATTGCCTACAATTTAATTCCCATCCTTAACTGCTCTATCAGCCATCGCATATCTACCTTATGTGTCGGATGAAAGGTGTCGCAATATGGGTATACAACGGATTGGTCCTATAAATTTCTCAGAGTGCGCAAAGAGGAAGTCATCCAACGCGAGTTTTCTCTGATCTGTAGGCAGAGGGTTGCGCTGCCTCTGGCAGAGTTGGCTATGACTTTATGGTTCTCTGCCTTCGGATGCTCCCCGG
>CAUZNJ010000181.1:0-4864 GCA_963580965.1 Alphaproteobacteria bacterium
GGCGAGCGCGCATTTTCTGCTGGCGGCGACATTCACGAGCAGCGCGAAAACGATAATAAATATAACCAGCAACAGCTCGATGAGATGGCGGATATGCGGTCCCGCTACCAGTACGACGTCTTTACCAGCCCAAAACCGACAATCGGCATGATGAACGGCCTCGCTTTTGGAGGAGCTGCGGTTCTGGCATCTGCGCTAGACATGCGGGTTGGCTGCGAACGGACTGCCTTTCGTTTCCTAGCGGCGGCCTATGGCCGCATCAACAGCACCTGGACCCTGTCCAATCAAGTCGGCTGGCCAATTGCCAAAGAACTCCTGTTTACCGCCCGTAAGGTGGAAGCCGACGAAGCCTTTCGCATTGGCCTGTTAAACCATGTAGTGCCAGCACAACAACTACGCACAAAGACGATGGAACTTGCCAAGCAAATTGCCGCCAATAACAGCGAAGCCGTCGTCGGCATCAAAAAACTTTTACTCGAGTACATGGGGCAGGATAGTAAGCAGCAGTGGAACGGCGAGAAACACTACACCAAGAACGTTGCCCGTGGTGCCAAGGCTGAAGACGCCTTTCCGGAGTTCATAGCCCGGCGGGGTCGTGCCGTCTGAAGAAAAATAGTTAATGTAGCTTGAAAAAAGGGGCGGGCCCATGGGCCCGCCCCGTTCTCTTTTCTCCTTGGCCGGTCAAGAGCCAGCAAGAACAGCCTCATCACCGAGCAGATAGGGCGCATTGCAACCCTTGGCTATCTCCTGAATTTTTCCACGGAGACCCGGCGGTATGGGAATGCCGGTCTTCAGACGCAGCGCAATTGTCTGATCTTCGGGCTCGCCGGCAACCATCACGGGTTGATTTGGGTCCGTCGGCTTAGAATCATGGAGATCGTTGATCAACTGGTCAGTTACGTTCTGAAATTCACCTTCTGGCACCAGAGCCGTTGGGTTGATTGCCATGAACCAATGACCCAAATTCATATCGCCCTTTTCCTCACTACCATGGCCAGGAGAGGTTACGAGGCTGGCCCCGCTTAGCGCCGCCGAAAGGATCTCGACCATTGCCGCCATTCCATAACCCTTGTGGCTGCCTTGTTCCCGCGTGCCGCCTAGTGGGTTGAGCACGGCGCCCTTGAAATACCACGAAGCATCTGTCGTCGGATTCCCGTTGGCATCGTTAATCCAGCCAGCAGGAACCGGCCGTTCTTCGATGGCTGAATTGCGGATTTTTCCGCGTGCTACCGCCGAGGTGGCAAAATCAAGGCAGAAAATCGGATTCTTCATTGTCGGCGCTGCAAAGGCAAAGGGGTTTGTGCTTAGCCGGCCTTCTTTGGCAAAAGTCGGAGCGACCGATGTGCTTGAACCGTTCGTCGCGGCAAAGCCGAGCAGGCCCTGGCGAGCGGCCATCAACGCATAAACGCCAGCGGCACCAAAGTGGTTGGAATTACGGACGGTCACACAAGCAACACCCATCTCCTTAGCCTTTGCAATACAGGTCTCCATGCCGAGCCGCCCCGGTACGAAACCAAGCCCGCCACCACCGTCGACCACAGCGGTGGTTGGCGTCTCATGGGCGATCTTGACCTCGGCATCCATAGCAACCATACCCTTGCGCCGCCGGTCGTCATACGAGGTCAGCATTGAAATGCCGTGCGTATCAACACCACGCAGGTCAGCCTCGCTGAGTAATCCCGCGGACGTTTCCACATGTTCCTCGCTCATGCCCCAAGCGGTTAAAATATCAGCGATCTGCTTACGCACCAATTTGTGGGGGAAGCGCGGGAAATCATAATCATCGTTGTTGTACATAACCTTGTCCGTTTCCTATGGTTTCTTGTGGGCTTGGCAGGCCGCTTAAAGCGGTCGCGATCTAAAATGATTATATCATAACCGTTTCATTATTGCGGGGTATCGCTTTTCGGTCCTTGCGGACAGCCTGTGGTGATACAATACGCAGATGACGGATCGAACAGCACCGTATAAGACTTCAATCACCGCCGATGTACTGAAGTGGTACGTCGAGGCGGGCGTGGACGAGTGTATCGGTGAACAACCTGTCGACCGTTACCAAGAAGCCGAGGCAATGCGAGCGGCAGCACATCCAAAGCAACCCACTGCACCGCCACAGTTACCAACTCAGCCAGCAACGCCGCTCCCTGCCATCCGGGAACAAGCTGCCTCCCCAGCAACACCGCCACGGCCGGAAGAAGCCGGCGCCGGCCAAGAATCCGTCCGCGCCGCATACGAAATGGCTGCGGCCGCCAAATCGTTAGATGACCTCCATACATCGCTGGTGGCTTTCGATGGCTGCCCATTGAAGAAAACAGCTACTAACCTAGTTTTCACGGACGGAGCCCATGACGCCCGCATTATCCTCATTGGCGAAGCACCGGGTGCTGACGAGGACCGCCAGGGACTGCCGTTTGTCGGGGTCACTGGACAACTTCTGGACCGCATGCTTGCCTCGATCGACCTTGATCGGAGCCAAGTGATCATTTCCAACACCGTCTTTTGGCGGCCACCAGGTAACCGCAGTCCGACGGCTGCCGAAGTCGCCGCCTGCCAGCCTTTTGTCGAAAAATTGATTGAACTGATCAATCCGGTGGCTTTGGTAGCACTCGGTGGCGGCGCGGCGAAGTCACTTTTGGGACGCACGGAGAGTGTAAGTCGTCTACGTGGACGTTGGTTTTCCTTCACCACGCCAGGGATACCTCACCCCATTGATGCAACTACCATGTTCCATCCAGCCTTTCTGCTACGCTCCCCAGCCCAGAAGCGCCAGACATGGCACGATATCCTGGCTCTGAAGGCTCATTTATCAGAAAAGGCGGCCCCCTAACCTGTCTCTCTCGGAGCTGTTGCCGGATTTCGGTTATCACTTTATAAAGCTTCGCAGAAAGATGGGTTCAATCCAGGATAGGAGAAGGTCAAGGGATGCGGTGTTGGGGCTCGTTACAGTCGGCCTTTGCCGCCGTATTTGTGCTATCGAGCGCTGTACCCACCACAGCCCACGAAACGGTACAAAATAATGCAGCGAAGATTCTCGCCATGGTACCAATGCCGCGGCCGCAGGCCAATCCGGGGACAGTGCCTTCTTCTCTCTCATCAATAGTTGCGGTTCTCTCCGCCGCAGACGTTAACCGCTATTGGCGCGTGTTTGCCTTACAGGGGGCCGGGCATTGGGCTGAAGCCGACCGGCTGATTGCGAAGCTTAATGACAATCTTCTCGTCGGCCATGTCTTGGCGCAACGGTATTTGCATCCTACCGCCTACCGCTCTCGGTACAACGAACTCAAAGCTTGGCTCGCAGCCTACGCCGACCACCCCGAAGCATCGCGCCTCTATAAACTTGCATTGAGCCGCCGACCAAAAAACCAGCAGCGGCCGGCGCAGGCAACCTATAAAATTCCTATAATTAAGCGTGAACGTTTTGCCGACCAGCGCATCCGCGGCGGGAGTCCTCTTAGCGGTCTTTCTACCGCTGACCGTAAGGCTGGTGAACGCGCCATCGTCCGAGTGCATAGCTTCATGGACCAAGGCGCAACCCTATCAACGAAGAGGATGTTACAAGACAAGAGCATACAGAGGCTGATGAGTGCATCGACCCTTGATCGGGCGAGGTCACGGTTGGCCACCGGCTATTTCACCGACGGACACGATGACTGGGCTCTTGAATGGGCAAGTCTGGCCACGCGATCAGCAAAGCAGGTGCCCGAGGCGGTGTGGATAGCCGGGCTCGCGGCTTGGCGCCTCGATCAGCTGGGTATGGCAACGAAGCATTTTGAAGCGCTAGCGGCGCGTGATGACCTTACTCCTGGGATGGTTTCAGCGGCGGCATTCTGGGCGGCACGAGCTCATCTCCGGACCGGACAACCACAGGCAGTTAGCAAATGGCTGGAACGTGCTGCCGATCAACCACGAACTTTCTATGGCATGCTAGCTCGCCGGCTGCTCGGCCAGCCCCTTGAAGTCCGATGGGCAGACTCCAAAGAACTTACAAAGCTATCCAGCAGGGTTGCGGCTACACCTGCCGGACGCCGGGCGCTCGCCCTTTTGGAAATTGGTGAGACCGACCGCGCCGCCGCCGAGTTTTTGGGACTATCTGCTTCGGCTGATACCAAGACGGCGCAGGGCATTCTAGCCATCGTAGGGCATGCCGGCATGCCAGCCCTAGCTATCAAACTCGATAGCATGTTTCATCCAGATAGCATGGAGTTTGATGGTGGTGCCTATCCCCTACCCGTTTGGTCACCGGCGTCAAGTTTCAGCGTAGATCGTGCGCTAGTATTCGCTCTTATCCGACAAGAAAGTCGTTTTAATCCAAACGCCCGCAGCCATGCCGGGGCACGTGGTCTTATGCAATTAATGCCCGCGACAGCAAGTTGGGTGGCGGGCGACCGGACGCTACGTGGATCGCGGCGCGATAAACTGCTGGATCCCTTCTATAATCTCGAACTCGGCCAGCGTTATATCAAGATGCTACTTTCCGAGAATGATGTTAGCGGCGACCTACTCCGCATGCTGTTAGCCTGGAACGGTGGTCCCGGAAACCTGTCCACGTGGCTGCGCAACACCAAGCACCACGAAGACCCCCTGCTGTTCATCGAGGCGATCACCCGACGGGAAACGCGGGAGTTCGCCGCTAAAGTGCTTAGCAATCTCTGGATCTATCGTGATAGGTTAGGGCAAGCGACGCCGTCCCTCGATAACATCGCGGCGGGCCACTGGCCAGCCTATAAAGCACAGGACGGCAACGATACGAAAGTGATGGATATTGCCCCCCTCTAGCGCTAACCGGGAGTTCCTGCCCGTCAATATTACCGTCCTGACGGTTTCCGATAGCCGTACAGAAGCCAATGACCGTTCCGGGGATATT
>CAUZNJ010000182.1:0-4852 GCA_963580965.1 Alphaproteobacteria bacterium
CGCAAAGCCATTTGGGTTTCATATTATAGCCTATGATCCGTATGTTGAGGAACTGGTGATGACCGAACGTGATGTTGAGCCGGTGGCGACGCTTGACGAACTCCTCCATCGTTCGGACATCGTCTCCTTACATGCCCCGTCAACGGAAGATGCGTTCCACCTGATGAAGGAAGAGCAGTTCCGGGCCATGAAGCCGGAGGCACTTTTCATTAATACTGGGCGCGGCGCGACGGTCGATGAGTCGGCGCTGATCAAAGCTTTGGATGAGGGTTGGATTGCCGCCGCCGGGTTGGATGTGTTGGAGCAGGAACCGCCGGGCGGCAACAATCCGTTGTTGAGTATGGACAAAGTCATTCTGACTTCCCATGTAGCCTCGGCCTCGGCGCGCTTTGAGCCGACACGCAAGCTGCGTGTGGGACGTGAGATGGCCCTGGTTCTTTCTGGGCGGTGGCCGATGAGTTGCGTTAATCCATCGGTTCTGCCCAAAACGGATCTGCGCCGCTGGCAGCCCTTCTCGATGGAGCGAGGCCCCGGTTCCTAAACTATCGCATGGTTCTCGCTGCGGCTGGGGAAATTTATGAAATTTGTTGCGAATACGCCTGGTATTTACACGTGGGCTTTTGCATGAACGGTATCACTGTAACTATTCTAATATTTCTGCTGCCTAAATATATCCTGATCGGAGCAGCGACTTGCGGGAAACGAATGTGGCTGATACCTCTCCGCTGATACCGGTGTCACTCCGACGCTGGTGGGCGTCAAACAATGTGGAGGACGCGCCATGAGCTCAACCAAGCTGGACGCGCCTGTACGCCGGCTGACTGCCACTGACCTTTCCAAGCTCAAAGGCAAAACACCGATCGTTTGTCTGACTGCTTATACGGCTTGGACCACCCGCTTGCTCGACCCACATGCTGATCTCCTGTTGGTTGGTGACAGTCTCGGCATGGTGATCTACGGCATGCCCTCTACCCTTTCCGTCTCTCTCGATATGATGATCGCCCATGGCCGTGCCGTTGTCGCGGCCTCAACGCGGCCAATGGTATTAGTTGATATGCCGTTCGGTAGTTATGAGTCGAACCCAGTTCAAGCTTTTGAAAATGCCGCCCGGGTGATGGCGGAAACAGGGGCATCGGGGGTCAAGCTTGAATGCAGCGCCTCTATGTTGGAAACAGTAGAGTTTCTGGTGGCGCGGGGCATTCCAGTCATGGCGCACATCGGGCTATTGCCGCAGTCGGTTAATACTTTGGGCGGTTATCGGGCCCGTGGGCACGATAACGGCGAAGCCCAGAGCATGATGGAATTGGCCAAGTCACTGGAGAATGCTGGCGCATTCGCGATTCTGATTGAAGCGACACGGGAACTAATCGCCCGCCAAATACACGATAGTCTGCGCGTCCTGAGCATTGGTATCGGCGCTTCTCCGGCGTGTGACGGACAGATTCTTGTTACAGAGGACATGCTCGGGTTGACCGGCCCAAAGACAGCAAAATTCGTCCGGCGATATGCAGAACTTGGTCGTGAAATGTCGGCCGCCATCGCTCGCTATGCGGCGGACGTCCGGGAACAGCAGTTTCCGGGAGAAGAGAATACCTACTGATGTGTTGAGGCCAATGTTTACCCCCTCTGAAGCATCGATCTCTGAGTATTTAAAAGGTTTCTATGATCTACAGGGGCCATGTGTCATCAGGCACTGAGTAAAGTGACATTTTGTATATCAGAAACCGTTGATTTCCATGGTGCGGGTCTATAGCGTCCGTGCCGCCGCCATCCTCGCCGCTGCGGTCCGCGATGCTTTGGTGGCTATACCATTGCTGGCAGACTGAGATAGTGGCAGGAACCAAGGAGAAAATTATGACTAACGCCGCCGAGCAACACGCAAACCCGAAAAGCGATATCGAGATCGCCCAGGCCGCGAGTATGCGACCTATTCTCGATATCGCCTCTGAGAAGCTTGGCATCGACGGTGTGAACCTCGATCCGTATGGCCACTATAAGGCCAAGGTATCCTTGGATTACGTCAAGGCTCAGGCCGATAAGGCTGACGGTAAATTGATCTTGGTCACGGCCATCACGCCGACACCGGCTGGCGAGGGTAAGACAACGACTACGGTTGGCCTCGGCGATGCCCTTAACCACATCGGCAAGAAGGCAATGATCTGCCTGCGAGAGCCAAGTCTTGGACCCTGTTTCGGTATGAAGGGTGGGGCTGCCGGTGGCGGCTATTCTCAGGTTGTGCCGATGGAGGATATCAACCTCCATTTTACTGGCGATTTTCACGCCATCGGCGCTGCAAATAATCTGCTGTCGGCGATGATTGATAATCATGTTTACTGGGGCAATAAGCTTGAAATCGACAACCGGCGCATCAGTTGGCGTAGGGCCGTAGACATGAATGACCGCTCCTTGCGCCAGATTACTACATCACTTGGCGGTGTCGCCAATGGCTTCCCGCGCGAAGGGGGATTTGATATCACGGTGGCGTCCGAGGTTATGGCCATCCTTTGCCTGTCCTCCGACCTTGAGGATCTACAACGCCGTCTTGGCAACATCGTCGTCGGTTATAACCGTGAGCGTGCTCCGATAACCGCTAGCGACCTCGACGCTCATGGCGCCATGAGCGTTCTTTTGAAAGAAGCCATGGGGCCAAACATGGTGCAAACTCTAGAGGGAAATCCAGCTTTTATCCACGGTGGGCCGTTTGCAAATATCGCTCATGGTTGCAACTCCATGATGGCTACGAAGACGGCATTGAAGCTTTGTGACTACGTTGTTACCGAGGCCGGATTTGGGGCTGATTTAGGCGCCGAGAAATTTTTCGACATCAAATGCCGTAAGGGCGGTCTCAAGCCTGACGCGGCAGTCATTGTTGCAACGATACGGGCGCTGAAGATGCACGGTGGCGTGGCGCGCGATCAGCTTAAGCAGGAGAATCTCAAGGCCGTCGAAGACGGCTTTGCTAATCTTGCGCGTCATATCGAGAACGTGCGCTCATTCGGCGTACCTCCGGTTGTCGGCATAAATAAATTCTCGGCGGATACACGCGCCGAGGTCGAATTGGTCATCAAGAAGTGTGCTGAGTTCGGTATTACGGCCATTGAGTCTGACCATTGGGCGGGTGGTGGTGCTGGAGCCCAGCCCTTAGCTAAGGCGGTGGTTGCCCAGATTGAAAAAGGCGAGGCTAACTTCAAGCCTCTCTATCCAGATGATATGCCGCTACGCGAAAAAGTACGGACAATCGCCCAGAAAATATACCGCGCTAAGGACATTGGTGGCGATGAGCGTGCCTTGAAGCAGCTCGACGAACTTGATGCTCAGTACGGCAATTTTCCGGTCTGTATAGCTAAGACTCAGTATAGTTTTTCTGTCGATGCGGCAGCAAAGGGAGCCCCGGTTGACCACATTTTGCCGGTGCGTGAAGTGCGGCTTTCTGGTGGCGCCGAATTCATCATCGTCGTTTGCGGTGACATCATGACAATGCCTGGCCTGCCACGGGTGCCTGCTGCCAACAGTATCAAGCTTGACGATCAAGGCCGCATAACCGGGCTGTTCTAGGTTAGTATCTATGCGCCAGAAGCTTAACCGGGTGCGCTAATGCTTCGTTCGACGGATGGATAGTGTGATCCAAGGGTTACCGCACGTGTGATCATGTAGATCAAGTAGGAAAACCACAGGCCGTGGTTTCCTAGCCAAGGGACAAATATCAATATGCTGGCGATGAACGTCAGGGCTGAAAGAAAAGCCATGTTGCGCATTTCCCGTGCTCGCGTTGCGCCGATAAAGATGCCGTCGATCAGGAAGCACCATACAGAATAGAGTGGTCCTATCATTACCCAGGGGAGATACATTCGGGCAGTGGCACGCACTTCCTGGTTACCTGTCATCAGGTCGATGATCGCTGGACCAGCGAAATAATAAATAGCCGAAATCACAACCGCGATTCCAAGCGCCCATAAGCTGCAATACCGCACGGCAGTGCGAAAGCGTGTCCGGTCGTTGGCGCCGACGGCATTGCCTGCCAGGGCGGAGACAGCATGGGCAAATCCATCTAGCCCATATGAGGCAATAAATTGGAAATGGATCAATATGGCGTTAGCGGCAAGCACCATATTGCCGCTGCGCGCTCCGATTATGGTTATCAATGCCATACAGAAGGACATGGATAACGTTCGCAGAAAGATGTCCCTGTTGATGCTGAGCATGCGTTTGAGGGGGCCGGTTTGTCGCAGCGAATCCCAACGCCAGCTACCGCCGAAGCCGCGTAGAATATTGCGGGCAAGCGCCAACGCAACGCCGAATGCAATGTATTGCGCCGCTAAGGAAGCCCAGGCGACACCGGTGACTCCCCAGCCGAGACCTAGCACAAACCAAAAATCGAGACCGACGTTTATGCCGTTCATCAGTAATTGAAGGATCAGCACGGCGCGTGCGTTCTGTACACCGATGAACCATCCGACCAGAGCAAAGTTTGCCAGCATGGCCGGTGCCGCCCAAATGCGAACAGCAAAATAATGGCGGGCTAGTTCGCTAACGGCCTCGGATGCTCCGATAAGCGTGAAGGCGGCCCATGCGATCGGAACTTGGAGCACAATCAGGCATAGGGCGATAGCCAGAGATAGGAGAATGGGGCGGGCTAGGGCAGCTCGAACCTCGTCGCCGTCACCAGCACCAACCGCTTGGGCGGTAAGTCCCGACGTCCCCATACGCAGGAATCCTAAGGAGAGAAAAACAACATTGAAAATGGTCGTTCCAATTGCGACGGCGCCGATATATTCAGCGCCTGGTAGGTGACCAACAACAGCTGTATCCACCGCGCCCAACAGCGGTATGGATACGTTGGATAGCATGATAG
>CAUZNJ010000183.1:0-4836 GCA_963580965.1 Alphaproteobacteria bacterium
CCAAATCCCAGTATTTTTCTCCCTCTACAAGGTGCTATTCGTCACCATCGAAATGCGCCAAGCTCCATTCTTCGGATGGATTCAGGACCTCTCTCAGGCTGACCCGACGACAATTTTTAACCTGTTTGGTCTAATCCCCTGGTCACCGCCTGAGCTCATCGCGCATTTCGGCGTTTGGCCACTACTTATGGGCGCAACCATGTTTCTGCAGCAGCGGCTCAATCCGCAGCCCGCCGACCCGGTTCAGGCCAAGATCTTTCTATTCATGCCACTTATCTTCATGATTTTGCTCGCCAGTTTCCCGGCCGGACTTGTAATCTACTGGGCCTGGAACAACATTCTGTCAATTGCCCAGCAATGGGTGATCATGCGGCGCATGGGTGTTAAAATCTGATCCTGCTGCCTGCGCCACCCCGACAAGGGCACAGAGACTATGATCGATATTCCGCCATTAAGCATCGTAACGGCCACCGACACCTTAGACGATGCCGCGCTTCTTGAACGTGGCCGCCTACTATTCGCCCGCGAATGCACATTCTTACTTGGCGTTGCAAACCTCAGTCAGATCCCCGAGTCTGGCTTGCCCGAAATCGCCTTCGCCGGACGATCCAATGTTGGAAAGTCAAGCCTTACTAACGCACTGACGGGCCATAACACGTTGGCCCGCACATCAAATCAGCCGGGGCGCACCCAACAACTCAATTTCTTCGATCTTGGCGCGCGGCTAATGCTGGTTGACATGCCCGGCTATGGATATGCCCGCGCACCGAAGCAACTGGTGGCGCGCTGGACGGGTCTTGTTAAGTCGTATCTACGCGGCCGTGCCGTGCTGCGACGCTGTTGTCTACTAATTGATGCCCGCCATGGCATTAAGGACAACGATCGTGAGGTTATGACCATGTTGGATACTGCCGCCGTAAACTATCAGATCGTCCTCACCAAAGCTGACAAACTCACCGGAGCTGCCCTAAGCGATAGGCTACAGGAGATCGCCATCGAGATCTCCAAGCATCCTGCCGCCCATCCGAACGTGGCAGTGACGAGCGCTCGCGAAAATTTAGGCATCGCCGAACTCCGGAGTACACTTGCCACCTTGGCACTTCCTCTCGAAACACGCTAGGGTCTGCCCCTCATGATAGATTCAAAAAAAACACCCGCAGACTTCCTGGCTCAGGCAGCAACACTGTCGGAAGCCTTGCCCTACATGCGCGAATATGCCGGCGAAACTTTCGTCATCAAGTACGGTGGTCACGCCATGGGCGATGCAAAGCTCGCCGAAAAATTTGCACGGGATGTCGTCTTACTGAAGCAGGTTGGAATCAATCCCATCGTAGTCCATGGCGGGGGGCCGCAAATTGGCACCATGCTGGATCGCCTAAAAATTAAGAGCGAATTTATTGATGGCCTGCGCGTCACCGACGAAGCAACTATTGAAGTCGTCGAAATGGTCCTTGCCGGCACAATTAATAAGCAGATCGTCGCCAGCATCAATGCCGTTGGCGGCGTCGCCGTGGGCTTGTGCGGCAAGGACGGCGGCCTGATCAAGGCGCGCAAGCTGCGACGCACAAAACGCGATCCGAAATCCAACATTGAACGCATTCTCGATCTTGGTCTCGTCGGCGAGCCGTCGGACATCGACCCCTTAATTCTAGATGTTTTCGAAGAATCAGAATCGATTATCCCAGTGATCGCACCGATTGCTATCGGACCGTCAGGGGAAACGCTCAACATCAACGCTGATACCGTTGCCGGCGCCATCGCCTCGGCAGTCGCAGCTCGGCGCCTCTTGATGTTGACCGATGTCCCCGGTGTTCTCGATGGCAACGGCACGCTCATTGCCGACCTCACACCCCAGCAAGCCCGAGTGATGATCGAAGATGGCACCATCACCAGCGGCATGATCCCTAAGATCGAAACCTGCATTAATGCCGTCGAGAATGACGTCGAGGGCGCGGTGATCATTGATGGGCGGGTTCCTCATGTCCTCTTGGTCGAAATTTTTACTGGCCACGGCGCAGGCACCATCATCCGATCCTCCTGACCGCTCTCCTCAGAAACAGATCTAAAGCGGTTTTATCCCCACCCCGAAGCACGTGAACACCGTGTCTCGCCATCCGGCAATAAGGAGCAAGAACGCTTGTACGCCTCATCAAGTCAAAAAATATGAGCAACATAACCCGGAAGGATAACCCCGCCACTCTCCGCGCTCTGCGCGAGGCAGATTCATGGATTTTTGACCTCGACAACACGCTCTATCCCGCCGCTTGCCGCCTTTTTTCCGAGGTTGGAGACCGCATTCGCGCCTATGTGGCAACCGCACTGGGTCTTACCCATGACGATGCCCACAACTTACAAAAGCAATATCTGCTCGAATACGGCACCACCTTGCGCGGTATGATGAGCGTTCATGGCACCGACCCCAGCGACTATTTGGACTACGTCCACGACATCAATCTCGCCCCGGTACAACCTGATCCCACTCTGAACGCAGCGCTGGAGCGTCTGCCCGGGCGTAAGATGATCTTCACCAATGCTGATACAAACCATGCTGAGCGGGTCCTGAACCGCCTCGGCATCACCCATCATTTTGAGGCTATCTTCGACGTCGTGGCTGGCGGCTACCTGCCCAAACCCGCACCCGCAGTCTATGATGCGATGGTCCGGCAGTTTAATATTACCCCGTCACGCTCCGTGATGGTCGAGGATATGGCCCGCAACCTCGTTCCGGCCGCCGCTCTCGGCATGACCACCGTTTGGATCCGCACGGACCTTAACTGGCACGGTGACGTTGACGGTGATTTAGGGAACCACGTGCACCATATCACAGATGATCTTACCAGTTGGCTCAACGACGTAGTGGACGCCTATTGACCACCACGAAATTCATTCAGACATGTACATTTCCAGCAACATAGAAACTTTTTTTCTAGAGCGATAAATAGAAATATATTCCGGTGGTTGCCTAATCGTACCCGTATTGACAGCTTGCTGGGCCCTGTCCATTGTCACGCAAATACCCAACCAATCGATATCCCTTGGAAAGCTATGGACCAACTGCCGAATGCCACCGCTGAAATCGGGGCTCTAGAGCTCGCCTGCGCGTTGATCCGTTGTCCGAGCGTGACGCCGGCCGAAGGCGGTGCGCTACATTTACTAGAGGATCGCCTTTCCGCCTTGGGATTTGACTGCCATTGGCTAACATTCAGCGCTGAAGGCACAGAAGACGTCGACAATCTATTCGCAAAGATTGGCCGGGGATCGAGCTTCTGTTTCGCCGGACATACAGACGTAGTGCCCGAAGGTGATAGCGAAGCTTGGCAGCATTCACCCTTCGACGCCGTGATCCGCAACGGCGTGCTGTCAGGCCGTGGCGCCGTTGACATGAAGGGCGCCATTGCCGCCTTTGCCGCCGCCGTCAGCCGTTTTCTACGGCATCGCGGCGATACCTTCGGCGGCGCCATTAGCTTTCTTATCACCGGCGACGAGGAAGGCCCCGCCATCAACGGCACCGTCAAGGTCCTCGATTGGTTGAAGCAGCGCGGCGAAGTGCTAGATGCTTGCCTGGTTGGCGAGCCGACAAGCCGGCTAGTCCTCGGTGATATGATGAAGATTGGCCGGCGTGGCAGTCTCAACGCTTCGCTGACCGTACACGGTACCCAGGGGCATGTCGCCTACCCCCACCTCGCCGATAATCCCATTCCACGGCTTCTGACCATGCTTGGTCGGCTGGAGAACCGCACCTTGGATGCGGGGAGCGACCACTTTCAGAAATCCAACCTAGAAATTACCGACCTTGGTGTCGGTAATGACACCACCAACGTCATCCCGGCAGCCGCGCGGGCACGTCTCAATATTCGCTTCAATGACATACATGCCGGCGAAGAACTCATTGCCTGGATCCGCGAGACCTGTGACTCAGTTGGCGGACCTTACGAGTTAGACGCCCGCATATCAGGGGAAGCGTTTTTGACACCGCCGGGTCAGTTGAGTGATACAGTCGCCGGCGCCGTCACCGCGGTCACAGGTCGCCAACCCGAATTAAGTACCGGCGGCGGCACGTCCGACGCCCGTTTCATTAAGAATATCTGCCCGGTCGTCGAATTCGGACTACCGAGCACAACCATGCATCAGGTCAATGAGGCTGCCTCAGTCGCCGACATAGAAATATTGACGGCAATCTATGAAGACATCCTTAATCGTTGGTTCCCATCAGAGAGCAAATGCTGAGCACACGCGAAGCCTCCAACGCTCTCTTTGGTGCCTACCGTCTAGCTCGTTACGACGCCGGTGGCCTGCTATACTTCAACACAACCATCACTGGATTTTGGCGGTCATTTTATGCCGCAGTAATTATAGCACCGCCCTACGTGCTGCTAATTTTGTTGCAATACAGCGCCAACGTGGAACCAACACCATTTTTTGGCTTCTTGGCAGTTAAGACGGTCTCCTACATTGCTGGCTGGTTCGCATATCCCCTACTCATGTTTTACGTTAGCCAATCAATGCGGCGCGAACACCTCTACATGCGATACATTATTGCCTACAACTGGGCGGCTGTTCTGCAAAATGGTGTGATTCTACCCATCTTCATTCTCGCCACAGCCGGTATCTTGCCGAACGATGCCGCCGCTTTTTTAAGTCTCATCGCCTTCATCGCCATTCTCACCTATTCCTGGTTCATCGCCTACAAAGGACTAAATATTCCCGGACTTTCCGCCTCCGGCGTGGTCGTCGCTGAGTTTTCGCTAGCGTTTATACTGCAGCACTGGTCGAATTCCCTACTTATTGCCCCAGTTTCAGGATAGCGGACCGCCTCAAGGCACAGGCCATCTGGCG
>CAUZNJ010000184.1:0-4814 GCA_963580965.1 Alphaproteobacteria bacterium
CTCACCGCGACGAATGACGCCGTCGGATCAGTGATGGACACCAACGGAAATGGGGGCCGCAGATAAGCTGCTGTCCCTGTTCCTATATGGGAACGCCTGTGTCGTGGCCGCCGTAGGCAAGGCGCATTTTAGAAATATTTCTTACGAGACGGAGTTACCTGGTTTGATCTCCGATTGGTGGATGGTCTTCGTCACCGGCAGTTCGCTTGATTCCGAATTCACGAGGACTTCCTAGTGGCCCATGATAACCGGGTTGCCATTCGGCAAGGCTTTGGATGACCACTGCGGTCATGGCCGAGAGTGCCTATAAGAATATTTTTGAACTTATCGCAAGAAATTAGACCTAGGGACTGATGGATCGCCGATCGATTGCTGGTAAGGTCTAGGTAACTGAGGATTTTAGAAACCTCACGGCAACTTATAAGGAGCCCCTGAAGGAACAGGAAGCCAACAGCGTAAACCAGTAATCCAGGACCGTACGAATAGGGCTCTTAAGGCTCCCAATTCCTCTTGCGTAGTTAGCAGAAAATACACTATTACCCGCTGGTTTGTAGCCCACTCACAGCGTATAGGGTAGGTCCAAAAGAATGAGCAAGAGCGCCCTGGCCGGCACCAAGACCGAATCCTTCGATTCCGCGTTTGAGGCGGAAAGCAAGGCCATCCCCCTTTGCCCCGTCATCGACGGTGCTAAGGACTATTTCGTTGAACGCGACGGGGTCCGCTTCGCGGGCATGCATTTGCTGGTCGAGTTGTGGGAGGCTGAAGGGCTGGATGACCCGAAAGTCATCGAAGATATTTTGTGTCGGGCGGCCGAGGCGGCCGAGGCTACGGTCCTGCATTCTCACATGCATCATTTCTCGCCATATGGTGGTGTGTCCGGCGTAATTGTTCTTGCCGAGTCCCACATCAGCATTCACACGTGGCCAGAGCGCGCTTTTGCAGCTATCGATATTTTCATGTGCGGTACCTGTGATCCCCATAAGGCACTGCCGCTTATCAGCGGCTACTTTAAGCCGGGTGATCTCCAGCTTTCCGAACACCGCCGGGGCGTTATTCGTTGACATGGGTCGACGAACAACTTCATGGCGCCGAAGGTGGCCCGGGCTACGCGCAGCGGTTTCGCGTGGAGCGGGTCGTATTCGAGCGAAAAAGCGCGTTTCAGGACATTCGAATATTTGAGACGGCTGGATTCGGTCGCGTCTTGATGATCGACGGCGTCATCCAGACGACGGAGAAAGATGAATTCATCTATCACGAGATGATTGCTCACGTGCCTCTGTTTTCCCATGGGGAGGCAAAGCGAGTCCTGATCATTGGTGGCGGCGATGGGGGCGTTTTGCGCGAGGTGCTGCGTCATCCCGTGGAACAGGCGACCATGGTCGAGCTTGATCGGACCGTCGTTGATGTCTGCATGGAACACATGCCCGGTTTGAGTGATGGTGCATTCCACGATCCCCGCACGCGGCTGATCATCACCGATGGTCTGAAGTTCATGGCCAATAGGAATGAGATATTCGACATCATTATTGTCGATTCGACTGATCCCATCGGCCCAGGCGAAGTGCTTTTCACGTCTGAATTTTATGCAAATTGCCATCGTCGCTTGGCTCCAGGGGGTATCCTGGTGACTCAGAATGGTGTGCCGTTCTTGCAGCCGCAGGAAGTAACCACCACGTCACGACGATTAGTAGCTCACTTTGCTGATGTCAGGTTCTTTCTTGCCGCTGTACCGACTTATATCGGTGGGGCTATGACGCTGGCATGGGCAACGGATGATCTTGCGATGCGGCGGCTTACCGTGGCTGATCTCGAGCCGCGTTATCGGGTGGCAGGCATTCCGACCCGCTACTATTCGCCGGCAGTACACGCCGCAAGCTTTGCCTTACCGCCTTTTGTGCAATCCTTGATGTCATAGCATTCGCGTACGGAATATTCTTAGTGCGCATTCTGCTGTGTAAAGATAATTTTTCATGCATCAACTTTTATAGAGCCCCGCTTTGGGCCTTCTTGGCGTCTTCCCCTAAATTCATGAAGGCAATGCCACGAATGGCTGAGACGGGAGCTTCGCCTAGGATGATATTCTGGATCAGGCCAAAGGCTTATTTTGCGCCACAACCGAAGGCTAGGCTAAGGCGATTTAAAGAGTTTAGAGGAACAAGGCTAACCTGATTCCTTTTTTGTCGGTGAGGAATGAAGGGGAGGCATCGGTATCGGTGTACTCTCCGGCGGAGGGCTACACCAAGGGTCATTCTTGGTTAGTGCTGCAAAACGGGCCGCCGACCAACGGGGACAAGCCAACCAATTGCCTCTGGCCGTGGCCATGGCCTAACATAATCAGTGAACGAAAAGACGGCCACCCGCCGGGGAATGCCGCCACTAGTAGGGAGGGTTCCATGCCCAGGGTTTCTGCCAAACGTCTTGCTGAGATTGGCAACGCTATCCTCGTCGGTGCTAATGTTGCCGCAGAAGAGGCCAAGACCGTTATTGAGCATCTAGTTGATGCTAGTCTGGCTGGGCATGATTCTCATGGCATCATCACCCTGCTCAGCTATATCGATCGCATCAAAAAAAAGCACATTATCCCCGGTGCAAAGTGGGAAATTATGCAGGAATCACAAACCACCACGGTTGTTGATGGCCATTGGGGTTTCGGATTCGCGGTAACTGAGGCGGTCACCCAAATGACCATCGAAAAAGCGCGGACTAGCAACGTTGCCGCGGCGACGGTTTTTCATCAAAGCCATATTGGCCGGTTAGCAAGTTATCCTCTCATGGCGGCGCGCGAAGGCATGATTGGGCTAATTACGGCCGATAGCGGCCGTGGTCCTAAGACCGTCGTGCCATTTGGCGGCAGCGAGCCGCGCCTTGGTACTAACCCTATGTCAATTGCCGTACCGTCAAACCTGGGTGGGCCGTTTTTCTTTGATATGGCGACGTCTGCCGTGGCCGCTGGTAAAATCAGTGTCGCCGTTGCACGTGGTGAGACGATCCCTACGGGTTGGATCATGGATAGCGATGGTAATGCTACTACCGATCCGACCGATTTTCGTGGCAAGGGTGGGGCGCTTCTGCCGCTAGGCGGGTCCGAGGGACACAAGGGCTACGCGCTTGGCGCCATGGTTGAGGTTCTGTGTGGGATTCTTACCGGGCTTGGTTTCGGCGTTTCTAAGACCGGCGTTCACAACGATGGATGTTTTCTTGCTGTCTTCAATGTGTCAGCTTTCCGCCCCCTTGAGCAGTTTAAGCAGGAGGTCACGGATTTTGCGGCCTTCCTTAAAGACACGCCGCCATCGAAAGGTAGCAAGGGCGTTTTGTACCCCGGTGAAATCGAATATTTGAAAGAACAGGAACGCCGCCGCGATGGCATCGACGTTGAATCCAAGACCTGGAATAGCCTAGCTGATTTGGCTGATGAGTTTGGCGTCAGCAGTCGATTAAATATGGAGCGTGCTTAATGCCAAGCCGCACAAATAGTGACCCATAGAGATCACCTTTTCGATTTAATGGGGATTTAGAATTTTCGAGCCTGGACGATAAAGACCGTGATGTCCTCTTCGTCCAAAAATCGTACTGCTTCCAATCGGTGCAATCCAGACTGCAGGACGTAGCGCCCTTTGCCATGGCGCACGTGAATGGGCTCCTTCAATCCATTTTCCAAGATATCTTCGGCTAATGTGGCAACCTTATCCTCCTCCAGGCGCTTGCTGTGCGCGGCGGGAACATAAATGTCCTTGATTCTGACTTTTACTGGCTTCATTGCGGTCCTACCTTGAATAATCCTGTGCCTATCATCCCCTTTTCTGGGTGGTTTAGTCACCCCTTGATTCGATAACATTTGGTGCCTTTCCACTTCGGCCATAGATGAGACCGCTGGTTGACCGTGCCCACTATGCTGCAATCGAACTGGACGAAGAAATTCCTCTGGAACATTATAAGGCAGTGGTCGAAGTTATTGGCCATGTCATGCGTCTGTGGGGGGAACTTTCCACGCAGCGACTGACGATAGCAGTTGCAGTAACGGATTTGTCGATAGAGATGACGAAGAAGATAGGCTCAATGGTCACGGGGGATACGTTCGGGGGTCCCGGTTTCTCTGATTTCGGGCGGTGGGTGGTGCGTTGGCGGGCGCCTCTCCTTTGGGCAAGTGTGCCTGTGTTTCTGCTGGCTTGCTCTGGCATGGTCTTGTGGATAGGGATTCCAGGGCAGCATGCGGGCTTTATTGGCGGAGGTGTCTTACTTGCCGTTCTTGCTATGACGGCTGCCGTCATGACTTCCTGGCGGGTAGGGGCGCGTCATGGCGAAGACTCTATTGGCGGGCTCATGCGCCTAGCGGCGGAGGGGGCTCCGGAGCCCGTGCTGCTTACAGGCCCCGACGGGGCGGGTCTTTTCGCGAATCATGCTTTTCGCCAGTGCCTCGACCTAGCTGACAACGCTCCGGCAGGATTTGATTCCCTGCTCACGCGTCTTCATGACCGGCCCCGCTGGGAAAAAACTGTTACGGATCTTTATTCCCGTGCAGCTGACGGCGAGGCCATCGAGGCTGAAATACCCATCGCTGCGGCTGTTGGCGCTCGTTGGCTTCGGCTTTCAGCAACGCCGGTTGCCGGGGCTTCGGGGCACGTTGCCTGGCAGGCTGAGGATGTGACAGAACAGCGCCGCGGCGATGCCGCCGACCGTCGCACTCGGAATACCCTGTCCGACTATGTCAAGAATTTGCCGGTTGGGTTCTTTTCCTCGGATTCCGCCGGCAGGTTTTTGTACGCAAATCGGGCTCTCGCCCGGTGGCTCGGCAGTACGCCGGAAGCCCTGTGCAG
>CAUZNJ010000185.1:0-4798 GCA_963580965.1 Alphaproteobacteria bacterium
CCGATGGTCGGCGGTATCATCATTGTCCAATGGGGTATCGGTGCTGCCTTTGCTTTCTGTGCTGCCTCCTTTGTTTATTTTGCGGCCACCCTTTGGGCGGTTCACTCCCGACCGGTCGACTACAAGGATAAACAGAAGACCGGTATCATGGCTGATGTAGTCGAGGGTGCTACCTATGCGGCGCGCCACCCAGGCCTGGGACCACTGATGATGGCGATGACTGTCACCGCGCTCGTCGGCCGTTCCTTCTCGACCCTATTTCCAGGCTTTGCAGCAGCGATCTTCGACCGTGGTGCTGATGCGCTGGCCATGCTGACGGCGACGCTCGGCGCCGGTGCCCTGATTGGCGGCGTCTATTTGGCGCGGCGTGGTGGTGTTGTAGGCCTGACACGGGTTTTCGTCATTAATATAGCTGTACTAGGGTTTGGTCTTATCGCCTTTGCTGCGACCGATATATACCCGCTAGCTATCGTCATCGTCGCCGGCATGGGCTCGTGTTTGCTGATAAACAGCACGGCGGCACAAACTCTGATGCAGCACGCCGTTGATGAGGACAAACGCGGCCGTATCTCTGGCCTTTACGGCTTCATCCAACGCGGCGGACAATCGATTGGTGCTCTAGTACTCGGCATCTCCGGCGACCTCATTGGCTTGCGCGAAACGGTTATTGCCGCCGGCATTTTGTGCCTATGCTTCTGGCTATGGTCTCTGCGCCGCTCGCATACCATGGCTATGGCATTAGAGGGCTAGAGCTAGCCTTTGAGAATCTTTGCCTATTGCCCTTGCGCCGTCGGTTCGCGCAGTCCAAATTAGCACTGTCTTTCAGAGAGTGCCAATTCCATGATGGGTTGTCCCTCGGCAATCTAAGTCACCTGATTATCACAAGGAAAATTTTATGAAATTTCGTCCGCTTCATGACCGCGTCGTGGTTCGCCGCGTCAAAAACGAAGAGAAAACTGCGGGCGGGATCATTATTCCTGACACTGCTCAGGAGAAGCCGCAGGAAGGAACGATTATTGCCGTTGGTACTGGCGCTCGCGACGAGGCCGGCACCCTTGTGCCTCTCGACGTCAAGGCTGGCGATCGTATTCTGTTTGGTAAATGGTCGGGCACCGAGGTCAAGATCGATGGCGAAGAATTGTTGATCATGAAGGAAACCGACGTCATGGGTATTGTCGAGGGTAAGGGCAAGGCTTCCTAACCAAAGCCTCGTAAGACGGAGTGAGCGCAGCCCCAATAGCTGCACCCCATAATTTATATTCAAGGACTTTCAGCACATGAGTGCCAAGGACATCCGCTTTTCCATCGACGCCCGTGACAGGATGCTACGCGGCGTAGATATTCTCGCCAATGCCGTGCGGGTTACGCTGGGCCCCAAGGGTCGTAACGTGATCATTAATAAATCCTTCGGTGCCCCGCGTATCACCAAAGACGGCGTTAGCGTTGCCCGAGAGATCGAGCTTACTGACAAATTTGAGAATATGGGCGCGCAGATGGTGCGCGAAGTAGCTAGTCGCACCAATGACGAAGCTGGTGATGGCACCACAACGGCGACGGTTTTGGCTCAGGCCATTGTCCGTGAGGGCAATAAATTGGTTGCTGCGGGTATGAACCCGATGGACTTAAAGCGCGGAATCGATATCGCTGTCGCTGCAGTGGTCAAGGACATTGCCCGTCAGTCAAAGAAGGTCAAGTCGCCGGAAGAAATTTCTCAAGTGGCGACCGTTGCTGCCAACGGAGAAGCTGCTATCGGTGATATGATCGCTAAGGCGATGGCCAAAGTTGGCGACCGCGGTGTTATTACTGTCGAGGAAGCTAAGTCCGTTGAGTCCGAGCTGGAAATTGTCGAGGGCATGCAGTTTGATCGCGGTTATCACTCTCCGTATTTCATTACTAATGCTGAAAAAATGATCTGCGATCTTGATAGCCCATACATCCTTCTGTTTGAAACGAAGCTGTCCGGCTTGCAGGCTCTCCTGCCGTTATTGGAAGCGGTGGCCAAGTCCACTCGACCCTTGTTGATCATCGCCGAGGATATCGAGGGCGAGGCCCTGGCTGCCCTGGTTGTTAACAAGCTGCGCGGCGGCCTCAAGGTATCTGCGGTAAAGGCTCCCGGGTTCGGAGATCGTCGAAAGGCAATGTTGGAAGACATCGCCATCCTCACTGGCGGTCAGGTTATTTCGGAAGACCTCGGCATCAAGCTAGAGAACGTCACCCTGGACATGCTCGGCACCGCTGGGAAGGTATCGATCACCAAGGAAGACACAACCATTGTCAACGGCGCTGGAAAGAAGGCGGCGATTGCCGGCCGTGTTTCTCAGATCAAGGCGCAGATCGAAGATACGACGTCTGACTACGACAAGGAAAAGCTGCAGGAACGTCAGGCTAAACTGTCGGGTGGTGTTGCTGTGATCCGGGTCGGTGGCGCTAGTGAAGTTGAAGTTAAGGAGCGCAAGGACCGTGTTGATGACGCCCTCAACGCAACCCGTGCAGCGGTTGAAGAAGGTATCGTTCCTGGTGGCGGCGTGGCGCTGCTGCGTTCCAGGGCGGCGCTCAGTAAACTTTCTGATGACAACGGTGATATTGCCGCGGGCATTGCTACTGTGCGGCGCGCAATAGAGGCGCCGTTGCGCCAGATCGTCGACAACGCCGGTGGTGAAGGTGCAGTCGTCGTTGGCAAGGTACTTGACTCGAAAGACGCTGGTTTTGGTTTTGATGCTCAGACTGGGAAGTATGGGAATATGATCGCCGCTGGTATTGTCGACCCTGCCAAGGTTGTTCGCGTTGCCTTGCAGGACTCTGCATCAATTGCGGGCCTTTTGATCACGACAGAAGCCATGGTCGCTGACCGTCCGGCCGACGATGACCACCAGGGTCATGCCCATGGAATGCCGGGTGGCGACATGGACTATTGATTGCATTACTCATAAGACTAATGGAAGGGTCGCCTTTGGCGGCCCTTCTTTTTTCCCCCAGCATTGGTTTCAATGAGAGCAATGCGGATACAGGAAGGAAATCCAATGGCACGCGAGACGATTTATGTCGTCCAAGCCTACATTAACAAAGGAAAGGGCCTTAGCCCGGAACCTGCTATTGCGTGCCGGTCACCCGAGCAGGCACGTAAAATGGCCGAAAAGCTGGCCCCAAGCAAAATCGGAGTGGTCGCTTTTGCTACCTCGGGGGACGTTGATCTTGGGGAGTACGATGATGAACCCACGGTTTTCTTTAAGGACGGGGTATTGCCACCTAAATTTTCTGATTCGTAATACGGCCTTTCTTTGCCGAGAGACTGAGTGATATTTGCATGAACGAAGGCAACTGAATCCCAAAAAGCAGGAGACTATAATGGCCAAAGGACAATTACGTAGTAACAAGGAAATCAAGAAACCAAAGGCGAAGAAGGTTGTCACGCCGTTAGCTACATCGAACCTCCTGAAATCTTCCTCTACCGGAGTGCCTTCTAAGAAACGATAAGGCGCTCCATAGCCGGCTTTAGGCAATGCGGTATTTGGCTAGTGCCTTTTTATTGATTTCAATTCCCAATCCTGGCCGATCTGGGGCATAGACCCGACCATTCTTGATTTCGAGTTCTTCCATGAATACCTTGCCATGCATCGGGTTTACGGTATCGCGGTAATATTCCAAGATGAGCCCGTTTGGGATAGCGGCCACCAGATGGATATGGACCTGCTGATTGCCGTGCGGTGCGATATCTAAATCATTGGCCTGGGCCAGTGCAGCCACTTTCATAAATTCGGTAATGCCACCCAGGACCATTGCGTCGGGTTGCAGAATGTCTGCTGCGC
Source organism: Alphaproteobacteria bacterium (assembly GCA_963580965.1). Taxonomy (GTDB): domain Bacteria; phylum Pseudomonadota; class Alphaproteobacteria; order Rhodospirillales; family CAMCUA01; genus CAMCUA01. Next base: position 3,807 of record CAUZNJ010000185.1, read on the forward strand.
GGTGGTTAATCATGTCGCGAAATCCATACCGGGTATATTCGTTCTCGCCCGCCGCCACCGGCACGCTGGTTGCTCGGGTGATCTCGCGCTGGCCGATATAATCATCGGGCTCGACCGGTTCTTCGAACCAGAATAGGTCGTACTTCTCCGCCTTACGGGCAAATTCTATGGCCTGATAATGGCGGTAGGCATTATTTGCATCTACCATTACTCGGACGTTTGGGCCGACCGCCTCGCGGACAACGCGCACCCTCTCGATGTCTTCGTTGATTGGCACTGCGCCAATCTTAATTTTTACGGCGGTGGCGCCGAGCTCCATGTTCTTCTCCATCTCCTTGGCCAACTCGTTAAGGCCCTTGCCTTCCTCGTAGTAACCACCAGCGATGTAGGTATCGACAGAATTGTCGAAACCGCCGAGAAGCTTATAGAGTGGCATGTTAGCGAGCTTGGCTTTTAGGTCCCATAGTGCGATGTCGATTCCGCTGATGACCCGGGTGGTGATACCGCGTCGTCCGACTAGCTTAGGTCGCCACATGTTGTACCAATGACGTTCGTTATCGAGCGGATCTTTGCCGATTAGAACCTGTTTCAGGTGGTCGATAATGCCAATGTTTATTTGCGGTGCCCCATGAAGTTGGGAGCCAAGTCCGACACCGGTAACGCCAACGTCTGTTTCGATGAAGACAACATTGATGCCTGCATGGGTATAAGTATACAGGCCGTTCGTCGTAGGCTTATGCCGTGGCCAGCTATAGATTTCTCCCCAGACATTGGTAATTTTAGCCATTTTTATGATTTCCTTGCTGCTATTGCCACACGGTAATCGGTACCGTCGATGGGAAAGGATAGGAAATGGTTAATCAAGGCGTCCTAATTCGCTTGAGTCAGAAACGATGCCTCAACCGCGTTTGCATTATTCGGTTCGAGAAGCGCTAACTGTAGTATCGCATTTCGGGAAGCCATGGGTTCAATTGACAGGTTCATCTTGGCTT
>CAUZNJ010000186.1:0-4775 GCA_963580965.1 Alphaproteobacteria bacterium
CGGACCGAAACCCGGTACGGACAGCCATTAACGCCGCCGTCGATCAATTCACCGCCTTCCGCGAGGGCGCCGGGCCTGAAATTGGCTTGAAGCTCGACATTAACTTCAATTTTCGTACCGAAGGATTTCTGCGCATGGCGCGCGCCCTTGAACCCCTCGATATGGAATGGCTGGAGATTGACAACTTCGACGCGGCAGCATTGGCACAGGTTCGCCGCGGTACATCAACGCCCATAGCGTCGTGCGAAGCTATTACCGGCAAGCGTTGGCTGCGTCCATTTCTTGAGCAACAGGCGGTGGACACGGTTATCATCGACGTACCATGGAATGGCATTATCGAATCCATGCGCATGGCAGCTTTGTGCGATGCCTTCGAGGTGAATGTCGCCTGTCATAATTTCTGCGGGCCAATCGCGACACTGATCAGCGCCCACTTCTCTGCCGCGATTCCCAACTTCCGTGTCATGGAGATGGATGTCGTGCAGGTACCACATACTTGGGATCTCATGGTCGACTTCAAGCCAACTGTTGAGCTAGGGAACATGTTGATCCCGACCGGCGCTGGATGGGGCGCCGAAGTCAATGAGGAGGTGTTAAAATCCTACCCCCCAGTCTGAACAGACCCGTCAGACCAAGCTAAGTTACTCAGTGCGTTTGGGCGCCGGGGAAACAGATGATGCGGATGGTAAATATTATGCATTAGCATCGTCCGCGGCCCACCTCCGACTCTCCCGCGTCAGATGATGTTCTCGAAGGCCAATATATGTAGCCGAAGCAAATATCACGGTACCGCCCATCCACGTCCAGATATCAGGAATTTCAGCGAAGAAGATAAATCCGATAAGAGCCGCCCATATCAATTTGACGAACTGCATGGGTAATACAGCGGTCAACTCGGCTTCCCGTAGTGCCTGGGCCAGGAACAGGTTAGCAATCGTGCCAAGCAGACCGATAAGGGCGATCCAGGCAAGCTGCACCAACGTCGGCGTCTGCCATACGGTCAATGCCGCAAAAAATGCGAGCGGCGTCGCCAATAAAGCCATGTAGATGGTTTGCGTGATGCTGGATTCCGTTTTCCCAAGCTTGCGCATCAGAATCATAACAATCGAGAAGACCGCCGCCGCCGCCAATGCAAGAAGAGCCCCAATATCGTAGTCGCCAACCCAAGGGCGCAGCACGATCAAGGCGCCAGAAAACCCGATAGCAAGGGCGACCATGCGGCGCACGCGGATGACTTCGCCCAAAACCAAGACCGCTAGGACGGTAGCAAATAGCGGTGAAGTGAACTGCATGCTGGTCACCTTAGCCAGCGGCGACAAGGTGACCGCTAGGAACATCGCTATCATGGTGAAGGACTGTATGAGGCCACGCGCAACATGCATGCCAATATGCTTCGTGTGCAGTACCCGAAGCCCATATTTAAATAAAGTTGGAGTGAGAATCAGTACAGCGGCCAAACAACGCAAAAAAACAATCTCAAAGGCATGAAGATCGGCGGAAACATAGCGGATAAGCCCGCCCATAGCGGAACCACAGAACGATCCAACGAGCACCAACAGCATGGCGCGAGCAGTTCTAGGCAGGGATTGCCAGCCTTCATGAGCGGCCTTAATGGGGTTGTTCATGGAAGGTAATAGCGGCAGAAACCTGAAAATCTAATCATAGCGAACCATAAGCGCGGCGAGGAGCCCCTGAAAGCATAAGAACCTCCTGCAAGCCTCTGCAGTCTGCTAAAATCTAGTGTATGCGAAAATTTCATTAATGAAATTAGATTGATATAGAACCTTCAATGGTTTTGATCGAGAACATACCAATAATGAATATTTCTGAGCTATGAGGCATGCTGCTATAGGGCCTTGCCTTAAACTAAGTTAAGTTTGTAACGCTCTATGGTCCAGCAATCGGACTTCCTTCATTGCAGCACGTGCGAATTACAATTCAAACCTTATGGAATATAGGAAGAGGAGTAATCCATGATTATCGGGGACCTCGACCATATCAATCTGCGTACTGCTGCTCTCAAGCCTATCATCGACTTTTATTGCGAGATTCTAGGTATGCGTAAGGGGCCACGGCCAGACTTCGGCATTCCAGGCGCATGGCTCTATGCCGGGCTCAAGCCATTAATACACGTCACTGTGCACGGCAAGCGGGGTACGGAGAAGACACCACGGATCGATCATTTCGCATTTTCCGCCCAAGACCTTCGGGGCGTAACTGCAAAGCTGCGCAAGCTAAATATTCCGTATCGCACCCAGCTTTGTCCCGGTTCAGAAATCCGCCAAATATTTCTACATGACCCCGACGGCAATCAGGTCGAGCTCGATTTCCTCGCCACTGAAAAAGGCAATATGGAAAACTTCCTAGGTCAATCCCAAACTGAAATTACCAAATGAAGCCCGGCGCAACAAATACCAACAAGCCCTCCGCACTTGTACTTGGTGATGGCCTGATCGCCTTCGTGAAACGGGAATGCCCGACTTGTGAACTAGTGGCCCCCGTACTCGCCGACATAGCAGCATCGAACAACCTTATAGTTTTTAGCCAAGACGACCCAACCTTCCCGGAAACCATTTCCAGCGTGCGCGACGACAGCCAGTTAGAATCCTCGTTTCACTTGGATGTAGAGATTGTCCCTACATTGATACGCATCTCAAACGGCAAAGAAGTTGACCGCACGTTGGGCTGGAACCGCGATGAATGGCAACACATGACTGGCATCGACAACCTGGGCAGCGGACTTCCAATAAATCAACCAGGCTGCGGCAGCCTTAGCACTGGGCCGGGCATAGCTGAAGAACTTATGATTCGATTTGGGAAGACTAATTTCGTCGCTCGTTCAATTCCACTGCCCGAATACGATGATGACGTTGAGGCATGCTATGAAAGGGGTTGGAGTGACGGTCTACCTGTCACCCCACCAACCCCGGTACGCGTCATGCGTATGCTCGCCGGCACGACCCGCGATCCGCAGGAAATTATCGGCCTCGTTCCACCCAAACTAGCTCCCTGCACAGTCGAGAAAATTGCGATCAATGCCGTTATGGCGGGCTGTCGGCCGGAATATCTACCGGTGGTTCTTGCCGCGATTGAGGCTGCCCTGATTGATGATTTCGCCATGCATGGTGTCTTGTGCACCACGTCTTTTGCCGGCCCCATGGTCATCGTTAACGGCCCGGTCTGCCAGGCTATCGGGTTGAATTCGGGAATGAATGTGCTTGGCCAGGGCACGCGTGCCAATTCGACCATTGGCCGCGCCCTCCAACTTATCATCCGCAATATCGGTGGGGGCATTCCCGGTGAAATCGACCGTGCCATGCACGGTAACCCGGCAAAGGTTGGTTTGTGCTTCGCCGAAAACGAAGAACAATCCTGTTGGGAATCTTTATCTGTTGAGCGCGGCTTCGCACCTGCTGTCTCGACGGTCAGCCTGTGGGCCGGTGAGGGCACGCAAGGCGTCAGCGACGATTTATCACGCGATCCAGAATCCCTATGTCGCAGCTGGGCCGCTAGCCTCATGACCATCGGCCATATACGACGGACTGGGCGCAACGATGTTCTGATTGTTGTCTCACCCGAGAACCAGCGGGTTTTCTGCGATGCGGGCTGGGACAAGACCAAGTTACGCGAGAGGTTATTTACATTAACTACCCGCCAGGGCCGCGACATTATCTCAGGCCTGGACGGTATGGCTCCTGGTATACCGCCAGGCCGGGGCGCCGAAATGATTCCCAAGTTTCGGGCCGAGGGCATTCACTTCGTCCATGCTGGTGGTCCTGCGGGCATGGTCAGCACAATCATTCCCAGTTGGAGCGCAACCGGCATTCGCGGAACCAATCTAGTCACCGTTCCCATCAAAAATTAGGAACTAGGGGGATTAACATTATGCAACGCAGCATTCTCGACCCGACGTCAGAATCAAACCCGGCCATGCGCAACCGCCGCAGCCCACCGAAGTCACTCGCCGGACTAACTATCGGCCTCCTAGATATCGGCAAACGGCGCAGCGATAATTTTTTGGACCAGGTCGAGGTTCGCCTGGTCGAGCATGGGCTCAACGTGCGCCGCTACGCCAAACCAACCAATGCCCGCACAGCGCCGGAACCTGTCAAACAAGCCATTGCCGCGGAATGCGACGTAGTGGTTGAAGGTTTGGCTGACTGAGGCTCTTGTACGTCGTGCAGTTTGCATGACATCGCTGATCTGGACGGACGCGGAATTCCCGGTGGCATGGTGTTAACCACCGCCTTCGAGACAGCCGCGAAGACGCAAAGCGAGGCGATCGGTTTCGCCCCTGGCCTTGTTTATGTACCACACCCCATCCAGGATCGAACTGCGGAAGAGCTGAACAATATCGCCGACAACGCCATAAACGAAATTCTTACCATGATCAGCAGATGCTAGCACTAAAACTGGGAGAAGCCCTACCACCTCCCCTATACATTACCACCATATCCCAACAGCAACAGCCGGCCACATGTGTTTGTCGCGAACGCGAGGTGGCGGCCAAGAAGATATCAATCTTAGCTACAGTGTGTAGGACTGTTGGAGCCGGTCTCACGGTACGTCGGCACAGAACAGGTAAAAGTTATTGCCTTCGGCGGCAGCCGTTACGTGCTAACCGTTAATTCTCAGCAGGTCTTGGCCAACATCGACGCAATGTCTGGCAACAGGTTTAGCATGATCAATCTCAACTTTGCAGCGCCCGAAATCGCCATGTCCATGTGTCAAACGAAAGAATTCATAGTGAAGGTGAGGCGGCCTAATACCTTGCT
>CAUZNJ010000187.1:0-4773 GCA_963580965.1 Alphaproteobacteria bacterium
GTTAATTATATAAAAAACTTAGTTTGTATTTGGACTGGAAATTCCTCTGCATCTAAAGGAATGGCCCTTTTTGAAATCAGCACCGCCCTCGCACTTCCAACAAGCACGGTAATCATCGGGGGGGGGATCAATAACCGTAACTGGGCTGGAGACGGCCCAGTGGAACGTGAGGAGGCGACGATGCAGCTGGTGGACGTAAGCGAAGCACCCAATTATGACGTTGGGAAAATCCGCGATGGCGAACTTGACTCCAAGCATCTTCTGCATGGGGTAGACGGCTCACCCAACAATTACCGCGTCGCCCTGACAACCGCGACGACGCCTTGGCCGGCGCCACGTCACCGTCACAACTTCGACCAAATCCGCTTTCCCATTAACGGCGCCTTTGAATATACAAAAGGCACGACCCTACCAGCTGGTTGGGTCGGATATTTCCCCGAAGGGGCCTATTATGGACCACAATTACGCCAACCTGGCCTGCAGATGCTGGTTATACAGTTTGGTGGCGCCGGTGGCTGCGGCTATCTCGGCGAGGAAGAATTACGCGAGGCGCGAGGTGCTCTCACCGCACGCGGCGCCTTCGTCGAAGGTGTCTTTAGCTGGCTCGACGAGAAGGGCAAAAAGCATAATAAGGATGGCTTCGAGGCCTGCTGGGAAGAAAGCATGGGCCGCAAGCTGGAATATCCAGCGCCGCGCTACGATGGGCAGATCAAGATGAACCCGGCGAACTTTGAATGGATCGAAGATGCCACATACCAGGGCGTCGCACATAAATGGTTAGGAACCTTCACCGAGCGCAACATTCGCATGGGCTTTAGCCGCCTTTCCATTGGGGCCAACCTCGCCGTTGGCGATCATGACGCGCCAGAATTTCTGTTTCTTGCCAAGGGCTCGGTTGCCATCAATGACAAGCGTTACGGCCTTCATTCCGCCTTTGGCTTCGAGGCAAACGAAGGTCCCATAATCGTCGAAGGCTTTGAGAATAGTGAGCTTCTGAGGGTACAGCTGCCTCGGTTTTAAGCTTTTTAGCAGAAGCTTAGGCAGACATTCCCAGGGCAAGAAGGCAACGGCACGCGGCGCTGTCGATGCTCGCCGCGCTTCGGCTTGCTTGTGCCGCCGACAGCAGTCAGATGAACGCGGAAGGCCCATTGCAAACGGCATAAGCCTTAGTAACGCCTTTCTAGGGAGAGGTAGATCTGTCCAAAGTGTATTGCCAGTACGGGCCAGTGGCGATCAGCCCCTTAAAATCGAAAGAAGCTGTCCGGACATACGACGATCGCCAGGATCAACCGTCCTGACGGTTGCGGGCTGAGCCGATTGGCTGTATTCGCTGGGTCGATAGAGAAAACTATTCCGCACAGAATAAATTTTTGTCAGGACAGGAGTAATAACGGGCATGCCAAGCATCCCGATCCAACCGGGTGACCAGTTCAGCCAAGTTGAATACGCCGCTTTAATTTGGATAGCAGAAACGATCCTCGAACGCCCCAACTTTCCTCCCCACGTGCGCCTGACGCGAGCAGATAATCCGTATCGGGTAATTACCGTATCCGTTTCGGCGCTGCTCGATAAACGCCTGTACCGCCGCGTCGCAAATACCTGACTAGAATACTTGACTCTAATTCTCCCCGCGACCTCCTTCTCCGGCTATAGATAAGGGTAGATCCGCCAGCTAAATAATAAGCTGACGTCAGCAAAGAACGACATCGGAGTAAACTCTTGCATAAGACTGGATGAAAAATAGAATCAGGAGCAATAAACAGGATAAAGGCCTGCACGTATTGATAAAGAATCAGGCGCCCATGCAGATCACCACACTATCCGAACATATTGGCGTAGAAGTAACAGGCCTTGATTTGCGCCAAGCGGTAGATGACCCCATGCGCCAGAGGCTCATGGATGCGCTCGTGGAGAATGTCGCGATGGTAATTCGTGATCAGCACTTCACCGCGCAACAGTATCTGGCGACGGTGCAAATGTTTGGCGATGTAATGGACCAGCACTTCACGCAAAATGCATTGCCCGACTGCCCTTTGGTGCACGAAGTTTCGAACCAGCGTCGTGACGAGGGCGGTAAACGCGATATCGGCGGCACCGGCTGGCATACGGACCATACCAACCATCGCCAACCTCCAAAATTCACGTCGCTTTACGCCATCAAAGTTCCGAGTAGCGGCGGTAATACCGCCGTCTGCAACATGCGAGTTGGATATGCTCATCTCCCCGATGCAATAAAGCGGCGGATTGATGGCATGAAAACATCCAATGTCTTCAAGGGTAGCGCCGCGGCGACCTCCTCTTTGACGTCTATCGCCGCACAGGCGGAGACACCGCCAGAGCCGATTCTACAGCCTCTGGTCCGCACCAACCCCGACAATGGAACCAAGGCCCTGTACTTCCATCCAACCAAAACCGAAACCATCATTGGCATGGACCCAGAATCGACCCAGGAGCTACTTTCCGACCTACTGCGGCATACGGTCAAGCCAGAATACATCTATAGCCATACGTGGCAAAAGGGCGACATGCTAATATGGGACAACCGCTCCGCTTTGCACCGCGGCGAGCCGTCGCATAACCCCGATGAGCCTCGTCTGCTTTATAGGGCTCTGGTTCGCGGCGAAGTGCCGCACTGATAACGTCGCCGATTTGGTTAAGGACAGTCAGGAGACCCGGCCATGACCACCATGTTGGAAAGCACTATCCCAAGTATCCGCCGAATATCCGACCATGTAGGCATGGAGGCGATGGACGTCGATTTATCCCAGCCCCTCGACGCGGAGACCAAATCCCGGCTTTATGATGCCTTGGTTGAGGGCACCATCTTAGTAATCCGCGACCAGAGCCTTTCACCGAAACAGTATCTGACCGCCATGCACCTATTCGGCAAACCCATGCGCCAGCATTTCGACAAATACTCCCTGCCCGACCAGCCGCTAATCAACGAAGTAACCAACACCCACTTCAACAAGAACGGCACGTTGGTGAAGCATGGCGAGGGATGGCATACCGATCACACCAATCACGAACAGCCCCCGAAGTTTACCTGCCTTATGGCCGTCAATATTCCTAGCCAGGGCGGTGACACCCGCTTCCTTAACATGCGCGCCGCCTATGCTGCCCTGCCCGAAGACGTGCGCAAACGCGTCGACCCCATGCAAACGCTCAATGTCTTCAAGGGTAGCGCTTCCCGTAACACCTCCACCCATACCTCGGAGGCCATGGTCGAGCGCAAGGACACCACAGAAGCTACTGGCGTCCGCCATCCGTTGGTGCGGACCAATCCGGACAACAGCACCAGAGCGCTCTATTTCCATCCATCAAAGACCGAGAATATTGTTGGCATGGACCCGGAGTCGAGCCAGGAACTACTACACGACTTGCTTAACCGTGCCGGGCGTCCAGAATTTGAGTACCGCCACAAGTGGCGTTCCGGCGACATCATCATCTGGGACAATCGCTCGGTCATGCACCAGGCAAGTTTCGACTACAACGCTACCGACCTACGCGTGCTTTATCGGATCATCATCGAAGGCGACCGGCCGCACTAATTGGCGAGTGTCGCGTACTTTCACCAAAAACAAAGCTTAACCATAAAGATGTAGGCCTGGGCCATGGCGCCGCAACCAGTCGCGTGGCCCATTAATATCAGCGGTCAGTGTCGCCGCTGTCTGCCAGAATGCCGGGCTGTGATCATGGTGGCGCAGGTGCGCCACTTCATGCGCCACGACATAGTCGAGAACTAGTTCCGGAGCCATGACTAACCGCCAGGAGAACGATAGCCTGCCCTTAACCGAGCACGAGCCCCAGCGGGAACGGGTGTCGCGGATGGTAATCTTAGCGATATCCTTGCCGAGGTACTCCGCCTTAGCACACGCGCGCTCCTCTATCTCAGCTCGCGCCCGCGCCCGCAGCCAGTCGGTCAGGCGGCGCGACAGATGCGCGGGATCGCCGCGCACATTGATAATTACGCCCTCGCGGAACACCGGGGCGCCACGATCTTCAATATGTCGAATCGTCAGAATTTCGTCGAGATAAAGTAGTTTTCCACCATCGATGAATGGCACCCGTTGCGGCATCGCCGCTAGCCGTTCGCGAATCCAATCGGATTCGCGCAACGCAAGGTCAGTGGCCTCCCCCCATTCAACCCATGACGGTAACGTCACGGTGGCTCCACCAACGTGCGAATCAATGCGTAGAATTAGCCGCTGAGCCCGCCGGTTGCGCACAAGACGCAAAGGCACAGTCTGGCCATCTATAACCATGGTCAGAGATTTTTTAAGCAATGGGGCGGGCAAGCATCTGCCATTCCGCTCCATCTCCGACATTAGAGCGGCGGCATTTTGTAGCCAGTGGCATCGAATTTCTCGAAAAGTTCGTCGCGCTGATTGTCGTTAAGTGCCATCAGCGGCGGCAACGGGCAGGCCCAGGTCTTGTCGCCACGATGACGGGCTACTAGGGCGCGTAATGCCCCCACCAAAGGAACGGAGGTGACTATATCGCGGATGGCGCAAGCCAGCTTATGCGGCTTTTCTGCGGCGTCGGTCTTATAGTTTGCATAAACGTCTGCCAGCACGTCGGGCATGACGTTGCAGGCCGCCGTGATGCAGCCCGCGCCGCCGTCACGCATCAGCGGCAAAAGCGCGGGGTCAGCGCCGGCAAAAACCTCAAACCCCGGATTCTTGTGGGCCGCCCCAGTCATGTTTTCGACGACGCCGGAGCTATCCTTCATACCCGATACCATGTCCCCGTAACGGGCCCGCAGACGGCCGA
>CAUZNJ010000188.1:0-4751 GCA_963580965.1 Alphaproteobacteria bacterium
CAATCCTACAGGTCCGCAACCTCAAAAAATATTTTGGAGGTGGCGGCGGTTTTGGCTTAGGAGCAAAGAAAACTGTAATCCAAGCGGTTGAAGACGTTAGCTTTGATCTTTATCCGGGTGAAACCCTGGGTATGGTTGGTGAGTCCGGTTGCGGAAAATCAACCGTAGCTCGAACATTATTACGTCTTGATGAGCCGACTTCGGGTGAAGCGCTCTTTCATGGGAAAGATATCTTTACCATGAACCCGCAGGAACTCATTCAGCTGCGTCGCAAGATGCAGGTCATTTTCCAGGACCCATATGCATCATTAAACCCGCGAATGAGCGTTGAGGCGACGATCTCCGAGCCATGGTCGATCCATAAAGACATCTTGCCAAAAGAAGAGTGGCCAGATCGGGTCAGAGACCTTTTGGAAAGTGTCGGCCTGCGCCGTGATCATGCCGAGCGATACCCCCACCAATTTTCTGGCGGCCAACTGCAGCGTATTGGCATTGCCCGGGCAATGACGCTAGAGCCTGAAATTCTGCTCTGCGATGAGCCGGTTTCGGCTCTTGATCTCTCTATTCAGGCGCAGGTGATCAACCTGCTGGAAGAACTACAGGAACGCTTTAATATAGCCTTCCTATTTATTGCCCATGATCTATCCGTTGTCCGGCACATATCAGATCGCGTTGCGGTAATGTATCTAGGCCGGGTAGCAGAGCTAGGTACCGAAGCACAGGTTTATGAAACGCCTCGCCATCCTTATACGCGCGCTTTGCTGTCGGCTGAACCAAACCTGGAATTTGGAAAGACTACGTCTGCCGATCGGATTATGCTCCAGGGTGAAGTGCCAAGCCCCGCAAACCCACCCTCTGGATGTAGGTTCCGAACGCGGTGCTGGAAAGCACAAGATATCTGCGCGGGGGAGGCGCCTGATTTAGCTGTTCAATCTGACGGTAATTTACATCAGGCGGCGTGCTATTTTCCGGAACCCCTGCCTGAATAGGCTTGATCATTAACTTCCATGCGGACAAAAAACATCCCGCCGCTCCTTAATGAGCGGCGGGATTGTTCGTTAAATAATGACGGATTATCTTTATGAATAAGGATCCGGGAAAAAGACTAATGGCGAAAGTGCCTAATATTTGTAAACACCATAGCTAGGTTTCGCTCGTCAGCTGCGGCAATTACCTCTTCGTCACGAATAGAACCACCTGGCTGAATAACAGCTGTGGCGCCTGCTTCGGCGGCTGCGATAAGACCGTCAGGGAAGGGAAAAAACGCATCTGAAGCAACGACCGATCCAAATGTTCGGGAATGTGCCTCGTTCTCCGCTTGCGATGCTTCATGGGCCTTCCACGCGGCTATTCGAGACGAATCAACTCGGCTCATCTGGCCTGCACCGATTCCGACAGTTGCGCCGTTTTTTGCATAAACTATTGCATTAGATTTTACATGCTTACATACGGTAAACGAAAACCTAAGATCAGCTAGTTCGCCGCTTGTTGGTTGGCGCTTACTCACAACGGTTAGATCGTTTCCTATTACATTATAGTCGCGCGACTGCACCAAGTACCCACCGGCTAAATTGCGCAGTATTATCCCGTGTTGAGCGGCATTTGGCATGGATCCAGTCACAAGGACCCGAAGATTCTTTTTTGTGGCCAGGATCAGCTTTGCGTCGTCGTCAAGAGCCGGAGCAATAATGACTTCAGCAAAAAGTTTTATGATTGCTTGTGCGGTTTTGCCATCTATCGAGCGGTTGGTAGCAATGATGCCGCCGAATGCGCTTACCGGGTCGCAGGCTAGGGCTGTGTGGTAAGCTTCGGTTAGGGTGGATGCGACTGCAACTCCGCAAGGATTAGCATGTTTGATGATAGCTATAGCGGGATTGGTGAATTCCGCAGCTAGTTCGAACGCAGCGTCCGTATCATTAAGATTGTTGTAGCTTAGTTCCTTTCCTTGTAGCTGCGTCGCACTAGCAACGCCTGGCCTGGCCGGGTTGACTATGTAAAGTGCAGCTTTCTGATGAGGGTTTTCCCCATACCGCAGGGTTTCCTTCAATGTCGCTGAGAAGGTGGTTCGACGCGGAAACGTTTCTCCAATTTCGTTAGAAAACCAAGTGCCAATGGCAGCATCATAAGCGGATGTCCGGGCGTAACCTATTGCCGCAAGCCGCCGCCGGGTTGGTGAACTAACACCTCCGGAATCGCGAATTTCATCCATTACAGTGCCATAGTCGCTAGTATCGACGACAATAGTAACCCACTCATGGTTCTTAGCTGCGGCACGAATTAGAGCGGGGCCTCCAATATCAATATTCTCAATACAGTCGTCGAATGGGGCATTCTTGGCCGCCATAGCTTCAAAGGGGTAGAGGTTCACAACCAGTAAATCGATTGGTGCAATCCCATGCTCTTCCATCGCTGCATCGTGTTCCGGGTTATCGCGGATGCCTAGAAGACCCCCATGGATCGTTGGGTGCAGGGTTTTTACGCGACCGTCCATGATCTCGGGAAATCCAGTATGTCCCGATACGTCAGTTACTGGGATACCTGCGTCCCGCAAAGTATGCGCTGTACCGCCGGTTGACAGTATGGCGACATGGTATTTATGAAGAAAATGTCCGAGTAGGAGAAGATCCGTCTTATCTGACACGGATATTAGGGCGCGGCGGATAGGCCTTATCGTCATTTTTTGGTCTCTCGGCCTGCACGGAGGTTTGCGCCGTTAGAAATTTCATTTTTAGCTGGCTGATATTCTGGAATCAATTGTCTCAGCGTTGCTAACGCCGCCTCCCGGTCAACCTGTGAATATGCATCGCGCAAGCTTGTAATGCCATCAATGATGGTTCCACTGTTTTCCAGACGAGGAGCAGCCAGGAGAATGCCCTTACAAGCAGTCGATATTAGTGGCTCGCCGCCATGGAAGATTTCTTCAAACAGCTTTTCGCCAGGCCGGGTCCCTATAATTTCAATCTTCACGTCTTTGTCCGGAGTGAGTCCCGCTAAGCGAATCATGTGGCGAGCAAGGTCGAGAATAGAAATAGGTTCACCCATATCAAGCACATGGATTCGCCCGCATTCCCCATTTTCGCTCTGAGTCCCAAGGGCTGCTGCTTGAAGAACTAGTTCGACTGATTCACTGATGGTCATGAAGTAGCGTTTCATGTTTGGATGGGTGACTGTCAGGGGCCCACCGGCCTGAAGTTGTCGCTGAAATAGAGGTACGACGGACCCAGTGGAGCCGAGTACGTTACCGAAACGTACTGTGACGAAGTGGGTGTTGTGCACACCTTTTCCGCGCTGTAAATCAAGGTGTTGACAATAGCTTTCGGCGACCCGCTTGGAGGCCCCCATGACGCTAGTGGGGTTTACCGCCTTGTCGGTCGAAATCATAACCATGATACCGACGTTCGCTGAGATACAGGCATCAGCAACATTGACGGTGCCGAGCACGTTTGTGGCTATGCCTTCCAAAGGATTGTCTTCGACCAAAGGTACATGTTTCAAGGCAGCGGCATGAAACACTAGCTCCGGGGCTACCTGTTGAAATAGATGGTCAAGCGTATCGCGGGCGAGGACATTACCAATCCGAACGTCACGCGGTACGGAGGGAAATGCCTCAGCCAATTCCTGGTCGATCGAATACAGGTTAAATTCCGAACTATCGAGAAGCACTAAGGATGCTGGCTCAAAGCTCGATATTTGTCTTACTAGCTCACTGCCGATGCTGCCGCCGGCACCTGTGACCATCACCCTGCGGCCACGAATCATAGCGCCCATGGTAGTTCGGTCGAGGCTGGCCTTGGGGCGGCCAAGAAGGTCTTCGATGGCGATGGGGCGTACTTCTAACCGGTCCTTCTCCCCGCTGCGAAAATCAGTGAGGCGGGGCAAATTTGCAACCGTCATGCCTAAACCGTTGGCGGCGTCTAACAGGTCGCGGACTTGCGCGCCATCGAGGTCATCCTTGGTCAGAATTAGACGCTGTGGCCGGTCGCCCCGCCGGGTTAGTTTTGCTACTACTGATGGTAAGTCTTCTAGTGTACCCATGATTTCAAGACCATGAATACGCCGACCAACCCGGCCCACGCGGTTGGCAACAATACCGACGACTTTATAGTTGAGGTCTCCGCCGCGGGCAAGGTGGCGGATAAACAGTTCTGCCCCATCACCATCACCGGCGAGAAGGACGGGAACGCGCTGAGATTCGTCCTGAAGGCGAATATCGATGCGGCGGTCCTTGAATAACCTATAAAGAAATCTAGGTCCTCCCAGCAGGGCTAACAGCACGAACCAGTTGATAAATAGCAGGGAGCGCGGCAAGGTCTCCATTCGCGTCCATAAGAACATAACTAACAGAAAGATAAGAATCGCAAGCGTCGTTGCTCGGGTGATCGCCATAAGGTCGTTTAGCGAAGCGTACATCCAAACGCCGCGGTACAGACCCATGAATAGGAAAACCACGGCGGCAACCACCGTAAAGGCAACCGTTCCCTGCCAAATTACGGGTGCGTTGTAGAGAAATAAAGAATCGCCAAGGCGCAGCCACCAAGAAATCAGGAATGACAGCGCCGCCATGACGACATCATGCCCATAGGCGATGTAAGCCCTATAATGTAGCCTTGTCAGTGGGTTAAAAGAGATTTTTCTCGTTCCTTCGTGTCGTGGCAGGGGGTCAAATACGAGGCGGCCATGGACGCCAGGCCCGCATCAACCGACTGAGGTGGTGTCCACCCTAGATCCCTACGAATTTGTGCGTCATCAAG
>CAUZNJ010000189.1:0-4750 GCA_963580965.1 Alphaproteobacteria bacterium
TTCAGCTGGTCGCGCTCTTGAGTCAGTAAATCAACTTGGGTGGGCAGATGGAATTCGCCGCGCCGGGGCAACAACTCTACAGTCGATCGCCGATGCGCTAAACGCCCGCGGCATTCCCACAGCCCGCGGTGGCCAGTGGTACCCGACGACGGTGAAGAACGCGGTACGGCGTGCTGATCGTGCCGTATCCTGATCAGCGTGAAAATGATCAAGTTAAGTGGGGAGGGTATTATGAGCCTAAAAGTGAATGCGACGGCATGAGCAGCGGTGGTGGGCACGGGCCTTTTTATCGGCTACCTGACAATGGAAATTATTCTCTATCTTGCAGGCGGGAAACTAACATTTTTTGATCTCATCGCGATGTCGGTCGCAAACGGATCATGGTGACCCGGTCACCCGGCTGAAGAAGAAGCTAGCAACCCTACGCACCTAGCTCCCTTCGAAGGAAGCCGCGGGAAAACGGACGCCTTATGGTCCAATCGAGTGGGCATTCTGGTGGGAGGTGTTCGGCGGCATTGTGTAGGCCACGACTAGACCGAGCACGCTGACGCCCAGCAACAGCGCGAACGCAATACTGTAGTTGCCCATTTCGTCGAACAACCAACCCGCCACTACAGGGCCTAGTGTGGCTCCAATGGTGCCGCACGAAACCACCAGGCCGAACAGGGTCCCGTGAGTTCGGGTGCCGAAGAACTCGGCCACCGACGGTGCCGTAAGCGTGAAGAAGCCGCCATGTGCCGGCCCATAGATCGCCGCGAAGAGGAACAAAGACCACGCCGGACCCGCGAATTGCAACACCACCAAACTCAGGAACAAGACGGCAAAACAGATGACCAGGGATAACCGTCCGCCAATGCAATCGAAGGCGGCCCCCATGACCATGCGGCCAAGGATACTCATGCCGCCGATGACCGACAGAAGCGCGGCTCCCGTCGTTGGGGCCAGTTCTAGGTCCGCGGCAAAGGGCACGATATGGATAATGACGGTGAACAGGCAAAACAGATCGCAAAATTTGGTCGCGCAAAGTTTCCAGAGCGTAATGGAGCGCAACGCTTCCTTGAACGTGACGCCGCCTTCCTCCCCGGTCGACGGCGTAGACACCGGGTCGAAAGTCGTCTGTTCCGATGATTTCTTGGTCGGCGGACCATCCGGCGGTTCCTTGCCATCTGGCCACAAGCCAAGAAGAGCAGGATTGTGTTTTAAGACTTGCGCGGCACCGACCTGCAAGACGATCACCGTCACCCCTAACGTCAAACAGGCGACACGCCAACCCGGACCGGCAATCAGGGCGGCAATGCAAATCGGTATCAACACCTGCCCGGCACCGCCACCTGACTTGACAATCCCAGTCATGAGGCCTCGACGGCGTTGGAACCAACGGGCAATCGTCGAAAGCGTTCCGACATCGTGGGCGGCGAGGCCGATGCCGAAAAGGACGCTGTAATATACGTAAAGCTCCCATACGGCGGTGATCTGAAAGAACAGAATGTATGATAAGCCGACAAGGATACCGGCGCAGGACAGCACTAAACGGGGGCCGAAGCGATCACTGGCCTGGCCCATGAATACAGAGCACACGCCCATAAGAAGGAAGGCGAACGAGGACGCGCCCGAGATCGCGGTGCGCGACCAACCGAATTCACGTTCCAGCTCTGGAAACAACACGCCGAAGGTAAAGATACCGCCGAGACTGACGGCTTGGATTAGACCGCAGGCCATCACGATGCGATAGCCGTAGAAGGTCTCGCCGTGGCGTTTGACCGCGTCTAACTTTGACAAATTGTTACTCTCGAAAATTCCGGCCAGGGCCGAGGAAACGGGATGAAGATTTGGTGTTTGAATTGCCTAGTACACCCTCGTCAGGGCGGCCGCCGATGCCAACGGCCTGAATATTGTATCGTTTAGTAAGCCGCCCTCACTACCATCATCGGAACGGAACCGTCCACAGGTCCTAAGTTCGCTTTTTGCGAATCTTCGGATCGGGGATGGCACATTCCCCACAGGGCGATTGTCGTCGGCACTGATTGGAGCGGGGTGTCGTTGATCTAAACTAGTTTGCTGTTGGCACTAAGCGGGCAAGCCAGCAAGTCATTGGTGGGGTCCGCTAGTGACCCAAAACGGGCACCCCGAGTCGCGGGCAAAGAAAAACCCGGGGCCATAACGGCGGTGAGAAACTGGCCAGCCATCCAAAAATTATAAACTGACGTTGCAACAAATACCGAGGATATTCGCCGAGCACTAGCCGCGGCCTATAGCCGATACTAAGGGTGGATATTGAGGGGGATAACGTTTAGCAGTTTAATTATTTATACAATAATAACAATTTATTAGGAGGGTTAAATGGTGCCCAGGGGCGGAGTTCGTTTCCTCGCCCAGGCACTATCCGTACTGGTAATCCGCACAAACCCTAGAATCTCAGGATACGGATTCACGGTCAACAGGCACGGAAGTTACTACCCTATCTACTACCCTACAGAGCTGGCTCTATCTGATCGTCAGTTCGTATCTCTTCTGAAGGGGTAGGCGGTCGCCAGGCCACCCCTGGGGGTATATGTAGACCTGCTTCCGGCACTTTCCCTGTAGAACATGTCAACACATCAGGATGCTCTAGGAGAGCCACTGAGCACTGTTAAGCGAATGCAGTAGGTGAGATGGCTGTAAGGCCTAAGAACGGTGTAGGAGTCTTAAAGTAGCGTTATGGGCATGCTTGATGGTGGTGGTTGGTAAAGGTGATTAATTGCTTATTAACAGACGGTTAGGTTATCTATTCCTTATGGGTATGCATGTTAGAAGAGACCGGAGCCCCAAGGACCGCAGCCGACCTCTCCTGACTGATATGCATACCCATAAGGAATTACAGCCTTAACTCACCACCAGGACCAGAAGGTCCTATTCAATGATATCAAATAAGGTATCTAACTAAGCTCTATATCAGTCAGGAGATGTTCGCATCATGAGTACAGCCCCGATAGCACAGGCCGGCGCTACCCGTTCATACTATGCACCCCGAGGTGGTCACCCCGACCAGACAGCCGTCATGACTGATCGTGCGATCTTCACCGACGCCTATGCCGTCATCCCGCGCGGCGTCATGCGAGATATCGTCACCAGCCAGTTCCCATTTTGGGAGGGAACGCGAGCCTGGATCCTGGCGCGTCCGCTTTCGGGATTCGCAGAAACCTTCTCGCAATACATCATGGAGGTCATGCCAGGTGGCGGTAGCGATACTCCCGAGCTGGATAGTGGCGCCGAAGCGGTGCTTTTCGTGGTTGATGGGGAGGTGAGCCTAACCATGGACGGACAAATTCATGTGATGAGACCCGGTGGCTTCGCCTTCATTCCCCACACTATCCCCTATACCGTCCGCAACGCTGGCAGAGAGCCGGCGACGTTCCATTGGATACGCAAAGCGTATGAGCGGGTTGATGGGCTGGACCTGCCCGAGGCGTTCGTTATCAACGAGGTCGATATCACGCCGACGGTCATGCCGGATACCGGGGGTCGGTGGGCTACGACGCAATTCGTAGACCCGACCGATATGCGCCACGACATGCATGTGACAATCGTGACTTTCGAGCCGGGCGGCCTGATTCCATTTGCTGAAACCCATGTGATGGAGCATGGCCTCTATGTACTAGAAGGCAAGGGTGTATATCGGTTGAACGCCGATTGGGTCGAGGTGGAGGCGGGCGACTTCATTTGGCTGCGCTCATTTTGCCCGCAAGCCTGCTACGCGGGTGGACCTGGGCGGTTCCGCTATCTGCTTTACAAGGACATGAACCGGCATCCTCGACTTGGCGTGCCCGGCGCCTTCACGCGTTAGCCATCAGGGGGCTTGAACATGAGCCACCAAATCACCGCCCAGGAGCCTACCGCCGTGGCGACGAACTCGTGACCATTGTCCAAACGGATGTGATGCAGCGGGCCTTGCCGGGTAAATAGATTGGTCAGGCGCGCCAGAACATCATCACTGCCGGAAGGCCTTGGGGAAACGCTCATAATGAATCATTAAATGGAAACCTTCGTGACGAGCTGCTCAACACTAACATCTCCCTTATGATGGAATTTTCCTCCCACGTGATTTAGGGCTATTGTTCGGCTATCACATCTCCATCTAGAATGAAGATAATATTCAAAAATTGACGACGCGACGCTAGCGTCTTTGTATAGACTCTCTTTGTGTTCCTTAGCGTCGCAACCAGCAGCGTTTCGACCTGTATAACTCCAGGAGGGTAACATGATGGTTAATTCGGTTTATAAACATCTGGGACGACTACCTAGCGTCATTTTAGGGGGCGTGGTTGCGGTGGCAGTGATCGCCGGATCAATGTCAAACTCAGGTACGGCGAGGGCGGAAGGAACGCTTAGAGTTGGTATGACGGCGGCTGACATTCCACTAAGCTGGGGGCAACCGGACCAGGGCTTTGAGGGATATCGGTTCATGGGGCTTATGCTTTATGATGGCTTGATCAACTGGGACCTCAGTTCGTCTAACAAGCCATCGGGGTTGATCCCAGGGCTAGCTGAGAGCTGGACGGTAAACCCTAACGACAAAACGAAATGGATTTTCAAGCTTCGCGAAGGGGCTAAGTTTCACGACGGATCAGAGTTTGACGCAGACGCCGTCCTATGGAATTTCGACCGGTTGTTCGACAAGACTGCGCCGCAATACAGCGCACGTATGGCCTCACTAGTGAATTTCCGAATTCCTTCCGTATTCTACAATAAGGACAGCAATACTAAGGGGTGG
>CAUZNJ010000190.1:0-4746 GCA_963580965.1 Alphaproteobacteria bacterium
ACCACTATTGCCCGTTTCCTTAATGCTAAGCATGACCATGAAGTCATCTTCACGCGCAATGCGACTGAAGCGATCAATCTGGTTGCAGCAAGCTGGGGCCGGGCTTTCTTGCAACCTGGCGACGAAATCATTGTTTCGGAGATGGAGCACCACGCCAACATCGTGCCGTGGCAGATGCTGCGTGACGAGAAGGGCCTCGTACTGAAGGTTGCGCCGATCTCCGATGAAGGCGTACTGCGCATGGATGCCTTCGAGGCATTGCTCGGGCCGCGCACACGGTTGGTTGCGATGACGCACATGTCAAATGTGCTGGGGACGGTAACGCCAGCCAGGGATATTGTTGCCCGGGCCCATGCAGTTGGTGCCAAGGTTTTGCTCGATGGCACTCAGGCGGCAACCCACAACGTCATCGACGTGCAGGATATCGGTTGTGATTTTTACGCCATTACAGGCCATAAGTTGTACGGACCAACAGGCATCGGCGCTTTGTGGGCGCGCGAGGAGATTCTTGATGCCATGCCGCCGTATATGGGCGGCGGCGAGATGATTGATAAGGTGACGTTCGAGAAGTCCACATTTGCGCCGCTGCCCAATAAATTTGAGGCAGGGACGCCGGCCATCGCTGAGGCGATCGGTTTCGCGGCCGCCATCGATTACATTAACGATCATGGCATGGCGGCGATTGCTGCTCATGAGCAGGATGTGTTGACCTATGCTAACCAGAGATTGGCGACGGTCGAGGGATTGAGGATCATTGGAACGGCGCCCGGCAAAGCGAGCGTCATTTCTATGGTTGCTGATTTTGCCCATGCGTATGACATTGCTATGGTGATCGACCGGGAGGGCGTTGCTGTGCGGACCGGCAACCATTGCGCCCAGCCACTTATGGCGAGGCTTGGTGTCGACTCGACGGTGCGCGCCTCGCTCGGTATGTACAACCGGCGACAGGACATTGACGCGCTTGTAAAGTCGCTGGAGAAAGTGCGGCGTATTTTTGGCTGAACGGTATGGGGCAGTTTGATCCGGACATGATGGCGCATATAAAATTCAATGAGTTCGTCGAGAATCTACGGGACTTGGATGACGAGACCCGTTTCGAATACATCCTTGATCTGGCGAAAAAACACCGTGATGATCCGTTTCCAGAGACCGACATGTTGGCTAAGCACGAAATGCATGGATGCCAAGCGAAGGTATGGATTATTCATAGCCGGAAGGAAGGCCGAAACTATTTTCGCGGCCATAGCAATGCGGCCATTGTCAATGGTTTGGTGACGATGATGACGGATTCCTTTAGTGGCTGGGCAGATGAAGATATAGCGGACCTCACCATCGACCACGTGCGGCAGCTAAACCTTGGTTCCCTAACCATTCAGAGGCAGGTGGGTATGATGGCTATGTTGAAATACATGAAGAAATTAAGTTTAGATAAGGTGGCTTAAGAAAGGACTAAATAATGTTCGATTGGGGCCAGGAGCCTAATGCGGATACGCTTAGTGATTTTAGCGCATCGGCGGGAACGCCGCTGGAAGAAGGTGTGGCGCCGGCGCAGAAAAATGTGGTGATCGATGCGCTGCAAACGGTTTATGACCCGGAGATCCCGGTCAATATCTATGACCTGGGACTCATCTACGAGTGCGACATTTCTGGTGATGGATCGGTGTGTATCAACATGTCGCTGACTGCGCCTGGTTGCCCGGTCGCGGGTGAGATGCCGGGTATGGTGGCGGATGCCGTCTCCTTAGTGGAAGGTGTAGGGGAGGTTGAAGTGAGCCTGGTCTGGGAGCCCCCGTGGCACAAGGATCTAATGTCTGAGGATGCCAAGCTGGCACTTAATATTGATTGATGATAACCCGCCGGGGCGTCGCTACATGGATGGCGCGAAGCGGCCTGCAACAAGGAGCATGACATGACCGTAAACCCGGTGTTTAAGCGTATCGAAGATGAAATTAAGGGTAATGACGTGGTGCTATTTATGAAGGGCACTCCGGTCATGCCGCAGTGTGGGTTTTCTGCCCAAGTGGTGGGTGGGTTGAGCCATCTGGGCGTTAAGTTTAAGGGCATAGATGTGCTTGAGGACCCTGATGTGCGTGACGGCATCAAGCAGTTTAGTAACTGGCCGACCGTTCCCCAGCTCTACATTAAAGGGGAGTTTGTTGGGGGTTGCGACATCTTCCGCGAGATGTTTGAGAATGGCGAACTTCATGACTTGCTGAAGGAAAAAGGCATAGAGACGGCGCCTGCGCCGGCCTAATTTGTAGGTTCTATGCCTGCAAGGCATGACGTTTACGCAATTTTACGGAACGCGACTGGATTATATTTTTAGCCGTTTCTTCATCAGTGCTGGGGTGTGAACCTTTACGTCTAGGTCTATGTGCTAATCTGCCTGGGTAAGTCTCGAACCGAAAGATTCAGGTGAATCTGAATTTTGGCTGATGATTTGAGGCTGTTGCGCTCAGTTCTGAGATTACTGCATTTTACTGAGTAAATTTGAGTTCTTTCAGTAATTTAGAGTGCTTTATAGAAAGTATGGGGCTAGGCGATGGAGTTCTAAAAGCGGCTCTAACTTCATAATACCTAAGCAAGAAGGGACCGGTACTCTCACAATTTCGCGACGGGAGAAATTTTCTTCCAAGATTAGGTGCCTGTTAAGCAGCACAGAATTTCGGCGCCGTCTATGCTGCACAGAACGAAATTGCCGGGCATGTTATATTCGTCACCAGTACAACCCTTCGGTAGCGTAGACGTTATTAAACGGCTAATAGCGGTGGATATGTTGATCCAGACTGACAATCAGCAGTTCAGCATCAATAAGACTAAGTGTACTCTTTTCTCATTAATTCTGTCGGGCGGCTTTCCGTGTTTTACCGTGTCGGTAAAACTACCGTGGCAACGGCCTGTGCTGCGATTCCTTCCCCACGGCCTGTAAACCCAAGGCGCTCCGTCGTTGTGCCCTTAACATTTACGCGCCCAGCATCGATGCCCAAGATATTGGCAATGCTTTCGACCATGGCTTGACGGTAGGGGGATACATGTGGTTTCTCGCAGACTATGGTTAAGTCAGCATTAACGATTTTTCCTCCGAGGGTGCGCACGAGCGCGGCGGCATGCCGCAGAAAGGTATCCGAAGACGCGTCTTTCCATTGTGCGTCCGACGGGGGGAAGTGCTGACCAATATCGCCAGCGCCGATTGCGCCGAGAACGGCATCGGTCAGGGCATGTAATGCTACGTCTGCATCAGAATGCCCATCCATGGCAGCGGTATGCGGCACGTTAATTCCGCAAAGCATGACATGGTCTCCCGGGCAGAATTGATGGACGTCGAAACCAAATCCAGTACGTGTTTCGCAATGATTTGGTTGGCTTGATGCTCGCCAGATATCATCTTCGGTGGTGATCTTGATATTGTACTCGTCGCCGGCGACGAGTGTCATGGGTAGTCCGGCACGTTCCGCAACGGCGGCATCATCCGTCAGGGATACGCGGGCAAACTGCCTATGAGCGTTTAGGATGGTTGCGAAGTGAAACCCCTGTGGGGTCTGCGCACGCCATAAGCCGGTGCGATCAACGGTTTCGTTAACGCGTCCATCACGGCAGTGTTTCAAGGTATCCGTTACCGCAAGAACGGGCAGAGAGCATGGGGCGGTACATAGTGCCTCTATCGTCTGGCTGATGAGGTGCACATCGACGAAAGGGCGGGCCGCATCATGGATTAGTACTGTCTCGGGAGCTAGATCGACTAAACTTTCAAGGCCATTCAATACGGATCTCTGGCGCGTATCTCCGCCGGCAACGGGCGGAAGGATCGACAGGTCTGCAGTTGCCGCATCATAGAGTTCACGGTGATCAGGTTGAATGACGACGCGCACTGCATCTACTTTCCAATGATTTGCGAAGGCGGCAATGGACCGGGCAATGATGGTGCGGCCGTTAAGGTCGCGATACTGCTTGGGTGTATCGCCGCCAAACCGCGCCCCTCGGCCTGCTGCTACCACCAGCGCAATGCATCCACCCATTAGCTTTCCTGATTTGGCTAGTTTAGATCAATGTGAACATAGAAAATTTCTAGAGAAGGCTAGACGTGGGGCTGGGGGTTGCCAAGGGTGGCGTGCTCATAGCGTCAGCTATTCACCCTGTCTGGCTCCTAGCCCCGTGGCAAATCAGCTCCTTCAGAATGCTTCCGTTTGGGGTTAAAACGCTCTAGGTATATGGATGATCCGGGATTTACTTTTTGGCCTGTCAGCGTTGATCTCTCTTGTGCCCGCCCTGTTGCTCGGTTTTCGGCGCGAGGCGGGGCGGGATGCTGTTTTTTGGTCAGCGATTGTGGTTGCGGTTCTGGGCCCGGCGTCCTGGTCGGCGGTACAGATTGGCGATGCTTGGCGCACGGGCCTTTCAGCGAATCTCTGGGTGTCAATTAGCATCAGCATGGCCCTGTTCTCTTGTGTCGCAATTGTATCGCGACAGGCTTGGCGTTTAGCGTCGCTGCTAGCAGCCTACATGTTACTCCTTGCTGTCCTGGCGATGGCTTGGCAACAGGCGCCAGTATCTGGCCTCAATATTAATGTGCCAGTCGGTTGGGTTGCTGTGCACATCGGATTCTCGGTGTCAACTTTTGGCCTTGTTACCATTGCTGCGGTATCAGCGTTTGCGGCTTTTCTAAAGGAACGAGCCCTCAAGGCGAAGCAGCCGAATTCCCTGAGCCGCTCCTTGCCATCGGTTGTGGACTGCGAGCACCTTCTTGTCCGC
>CAUZNJ010000191.1:0-4746 GCA_963580965.1 Alphaproteobacteria bacterium
TAGATCCGTTCGCCACGCCTGTGTAGGAGCGAATCCCAACTTTCATTACCTCAGCGTCCTGTTGCGGCTCTTTCAATAGCACGGTGACAGCGGATTCGAGTGCAATCACGTGAGCAACGAGGCTTTCCGTATCCTCTAAGTTCCCAACCGTGGACTCACCGAGAACCTTCAGGTCACCAGCAACCCGGCGCAAGGTTCCTTCCAGCTCCTGAATTTGGCGGAAGAAACCGGACTGCTCTAGTTGTTGGATAAATCCCTGTGAGACGTTGGGCTGGACGTCAGCGTCGTTCTTACTCATTTCGTAACACCTAGCTTGTGAATACCAAGGAGCACTCTAACCGCATGGGACTGAGCCATAATCGATTAGAGGCTGGATAACGCACGACGGCAGCTGACGACAGACTCAGCAGCGTCCAAATCTTCGGGTCGATTAATATTGAAGAAGGGATCAATGGGCTGGGTCGAAAAGTCCACGTGGACTAAGGAATAGCGCGACGTCCACAGATCAATCTTGCGCATATCCTCATCGACCAGCGCCCGCCGCAGGTCGCCGCGCAGCCCAAGGGGCCACAAGCCGAATACAGGATGTGCACGCCCGCCTGACCGAGCACAGGCCAGCGACGCGCCGGCCGTTACAACCGCTTGGTGTAGGCAGCGAACTAGATCCTTAGACAGGAATGGCGCATCGGCAGCAAAGGATGCCAGCCACGTACAGGCTGGAGCATTTTTGGCGGCCCATTCCATGCCCGCTAGAATGCCTGCCAGCGGCCCAGCAAAACCCTCAACAGAATCGGGAACAATAGCTGCACCGTAATCAGAAAAACGGCTAGAATCCCCGTTGGCATTAAGAATCAAGGTAGCTACCTGAGGACGGACACGATCGATGACATGCTGTAGAATGGTCTTGCCGGCGAGCAGCTTGAGCGTCTTATCGCCTCCGCCCATGCGCCGGGACTGGCCACCTGCCAGGACTACACCGACAATATCCCGCACCGGTTCCATCACTCCGTGCTTCCCTTACGGCGCACGTGCCGGGGCTCCCCATCGACAGGGACATTCCCGTCAAAAACGATGCGATCTTCGCCGGCAAGCACCATAAAACGCCGCCCCTTAGCTCTGCCAATGAGCGTGAGGCCAGCCTGGCGTGCTAAATTCACGCCCCAAGCGGTGAACCCGGAGCGGGAAATCAGGATCGGAATACGCATCTGCACCGTCTTAATGACCATTTCGCTAGTCAGCCGCCCAGTCGTATAGAAAATTTTGTCCTCAGATGGGATCCCCTTCCTATACATGTAGCCGGCGATCTTATCGACCGCGTTATGGCGGCCAACGTCCTCCATATAGATCAGCGGCTGATCCTCCTGGCACAGCACGCAGCCGTGTATGGCACCCGCCTCCAGGTACAAGCTCGGTGCCATATTAATTTTTTTCATTAACGCGTAAAGCCAGGTGGTATGGAGTTTTACCTTAGGGTTAAGGACGACCGCATCGAAGCTCTCCAGAACATCACCAAATGCCGTGCCTTGAGCGCAGCCGGAAGTTAGGGTCTTCTTCGATAACTTGTCCTCAAAGTCGGTTTGGCGGGCTGTCCGGACGACAACCGTCTCGACCTCTGCGTCATAATCAATGGCCGTAATCTCATCGTCCGGGCGCAGCATGTTCTGATTGAGTAGATATCCGACGGCGAGATATTGAGGATAATCACCGATAGTCATCATGGTGACTATTTCCCGGCGATTGAGATAAAGGGTCAATGGCCGCTCGACCGTTACTGAAATAGTTATAGATGCACGGTCCTGATCAAGACCACCCACCACCTCCGTCAAGCGTGGATCCGTGGGGTTGGGCATAACGTCAAATTCCCGGATCATCGAAATTGCATACCCTTCTGGAGTGTGGCAAACGGAGGCTTAATGGCAAAGATACCAGCACCGGTCACGGACAGCGAATCTTCCCAACACGTTCATCGCCTATTATGTAGTCCACCTCTGGAGCACTTCCCATGGTTTCTAACCGAACTACATTACATGCCGCCGCAGGTTTAGCCGCGCTTTCCCTATTCGCGTTACCATCCGAAGTTTCTGCGAGGGATCGCTTCATAACCGTTGCGTCAACCACCTCAACCGAGAACTCCGGCCTATTTGATCATATACTACCCAAATTCGATGCAGCATCCGGCATCGAAGTTCGTGTCATTGCGGTCGGTACTGGCGCCGCCATTAAGCTGGCGGAAGACGGCAATGCGGATGTCCTATTTGTCCATCACCGGCCATCCGAGATGGCGTTTGTTGCCGATGGCTTCGGCGTAAAGCGCTTCGACGTTATGTATAACGATTTTATCCTCGTCGGTCCGCAAAGTGACCCCGCCGGAATCCACGACGGCACGAATCTGGCGCTGGCTCTGAAGAAGATCGCAGCAACTAAAGCGCCTTTTACTTCACGCGCCGACGGCAGCGGTACCCATAAGATGGAATTGAGCCTGTGGGTAGCCGCAGATATCGACGTCAAAGCAGCGAGCGGCACCTGGTATAGGGAAACAGGTTCAAGCATGGGCGCCACGCTAAATACAGCCAGTGCCATGGAAGCCTATACCCTCACCGACCGAGGCACCTGGATCAAGTTCGGCAACAAGGGACCGCTGATAATTAAGGTCGAAGGCGACCCTCGGCTTTTCAACCCCTACGGCGTAATTCTGGTCAACCCACAACGGCACCCACATACAAAAGCCGCCGACGGACAGCGTTTCATCGATTGGCTACTGTCCAAGACCGGGCAGAAGATCATCGCCGAATATCGCATCGACGGAAAACTGGCATTCTTCTCCAATGCAGAAAGCCCACGCAACGCTTTCTAATACGGGAGGAGTCAAGCCTCCGCTTTAAGCTCAACGACCAGTTTCACTGCTGCAATAATTAGAATATAGACGGCAATGCCCTCGTTCAGGATAGCATCCCCCCTTATGGACGGATAGCTCGGCGCAATGCGGAGGTTGGTATCCTATGGGACAAAGCTATACGAAAGGGCCTACACACCCGCCCAACTCTAACGCACTTCGCTCGATGGATGCGCTACATGGCGTTCCATGCCATGGTCCCGTTATCGTCAGGAGTATTCATTGAACGCCTCCATCCTATCCTGGAACCACCGAGTCTGGCGGCTGGCCGGTCCTATCATGATTTCTAATGTTTCGGTGCCCTTGCTGGGCGCCGTGGATACGGCTGTCGTCGGGCATTTACCTGGTCCTGAATACATTGGAGCCGTCGCCATTGGCGCCATCATTTTTAATCTGTTGTATTGGGGATTTGGCTTCCTACGCATGGGAACTACCGGGCTGGTTGCTCAAGCCCTGGGCGCCGATGACGGAGATGAGATGCGGGCCATTTTGGGAAGGGCGCTGGGTTTGAGCTCCGCCATCGGCCTTACACTTATCGTTTTTCAGGGCCCCATCGCCGAAGGTGCGTTCTTCTTGGCCGGGGCTTCAGATGCCGTCGACCCATTGGCCCGCAACTATTTCTCCGTGCGTATCTGGGCCGCCCCCGCGGCCTTAGCCAATTACGCCCTGCTCGGCTGGTTCTTCGGCATGCAAAACGCCCGATATGCCCTGGTGCTAAATCTAGTCATGAACGGCGTCAATATCATTCTTGATTTTTGGTTTGTATTCGGGTTGGGCCTTGGAGTAGAGGGCGTCGCCTGGGCCACCGTAGCGGCACAGTTCGCCGCCATGTTCACAAGTCTTTGGTTGGCGCGGAAAGTGTTGCAGAAGATTGCTGGCACTTGGCGCATAGAATTATTGTACAGAGCCGACCGCATCCGTCGGATGATGGGAATCAATCGAGACATCTTCATTCGGAACCTATTCATATCTGGCAGCATGGCCGTATTTACCGCCATTGGTGCCCGCAGTAGCGACACCGTTCTAGCCGCCAATGCCATTTTACTGCATTTTCAGTACATCATGGCATTTTGGCTAGATGGCTTCGCCCATGCTGCCGAAGCTCTGGTCGGCAAGGAAATTGGTGCTCGCAACCGCGCCCGTTTTCGCCAAGCTGTTCTTGTCAGCACCACCTGGGCCGGGGGAGTTGCCGTGGCCACCGCGGCCGTTTTTGGTATTCTCGGTGGCACCTTAATCGACTTGATCACCGACATCGACGAGGTCAGGGTCCTAGCGCGGAATTTTCTGCCGTGGGTCGTCTTCGGCCCTATCTATTCGGTCTGGAGTTTCCAGCTGGATGGTATCTTTATAGGCGCAACGCATACCGCCGAGATGCGCAATGCATCTATTCTTTCCGCCCTAACATTTTTGGCTTCGACAGCAATTCTTGTACCCTTGATGGGAAACAGTGGCCTCTGGACATCATTCTTTGTCTTCATGCTCGCGCGAACCGTCACGCTTGCCTGTTACTATCCCCGGATCAAGAAATCAATCGGTTCAGCTGCCGATACCCTCTAGAATTGTCGCCTGATAAGTCCATTAATCTTGGTGCTATCGGCCCTAAAGCCATTCAGGGATAAGAAGTGCGAGCCTCAGCTTTCCGTGGCATTCTATGAATGTAGCCAGGAGCTTTAATTGCACGTCTCTGCCTTGTCCTGGAACCGCCGCGTTTGGCGGATGGCCGGACCTATCATGCTATCCAACGTATCCATACCGCTGTTGGGCGCGGTGGATACAGCTGTTGTTGGTCACCTACCAGGCGCTGAATATATCGGCGCCGTCGCAATTGGAACGACCATTTTCAATGTTGTTTT
>CAUZNJ010000192.1:0-4687 GCA_963580965.1 Alphaproteobacteria bacterium
GCAAGCTATGCGGACGAGGTCAACTGGCGTGGCCCTAGCGGGCTCGGGGAAAAGATGTTCGAGCGCGCCGGTGCAGCCAAGGTCCGTGCAAAGGTCTGCGCCGTTTAGCATTACTCCCACCACCAGTCCTGAGGGTATTGAGAGACTGCGGAGAAAGTCGTCGGTCGTATAGGCACAAGGCCCCTTAAAGCCCTGGTTATGCAGGAAGCGAAAGCCGAGTTCGACCACGTCAACTTCAGCCGCCTTCATTGCAACCAAGTAGTTATTGATTAAGGGGGGTGGGAAATCCCAAGCATTATAATAACCTCCATCACGCAAGGTGCAGTCGAGTAATGTGAATGGGGTGGGTGAGCTCATGTGAACGCCCCTGTTAGATTTTTCTTTTGTGGAGAACGTGTGCGTCTTTGTCTCTCCTTGATAATGCGAGGTGCTGGCAATAAGGCATCGTACTTTGGAATGCCATTGGCGATAATTTCCGACACCTTGCATTTTGGGTTTCCGATACCTCGGATAATCCCTGATCTGTAGTGCTGATAGATTGCTTCATTCATCGCTATCCCGCCGGGTATGCTGCACATTTTGCTCGGCCCTCGATCGCAAAGGGTCGAGGTTAGTCATGGCTTAATTTGTGCCCACAGTTTAACAGCGCCTCAGCTGCAGCAAGATCGCTTTCGGTATCGATGTCGTAAGGATCGGGTGTGTCACAGACGTAATAGACGGAGCGCTCGTCCCACAACTGGCCCCTGCAGATGATGTCCTCGACGGGGGTGATGTAGATTGCTCCGTTGAGAACGTAAGGCTGCTTGTCATCATCTAATGTAGGGCGCTTAGCCGCGTGTGCGATACTGCTCTGGCGCTTGCTTCCCCAGACGAGGAGGGCCGGTAGCTTGGCAGCCGGCCGCACGGACACCAGCGAACGGCAGCCAGACTCCTGCCATAGCAGCACGGCATCATCTATTTCAGCTGCCGTCCGGAACAGGCTTGTCGGCTGGAGAAGGACGATGTGGGAAAAACCTCCCTGGCCGCGCATATGGCTCCAGGCGAGGTAGTCTGCGACGGAATCGGCAATGGTTGCGTCGCTGGTTGCGAGATGGGGAGGGCGGCGATATTCCGTTGCTGCTCCGGCTGCGGCAGCTTCGTGCAGGTAGTCGGTTGAATCGGTCGAAACCACTATAGCATCAAGGCTGTCGGCCGCCAGCGCGGCGGTGACCGCACGCCAGATTGGCGTTGTCCCGCCGCCGATCGGCCGCACGTTTTTGTTCGGCGCTCGAACGGATCCGCTACGTGCTGGAATGAATCCGAGTAAGCGTTGTTTGCTGCTGATGCTCATGGAAAATTTGATAACGTGGCTTGATGATCGGGATTGCCGCACTTGTTGGCGCCGCCGTCCGCCGGGGGGCGTAGGTTCACGTCGAAGGCGGGTGACCTCAGGGGTGGGGTCAAGGCCAAATCTTCATGGAGAGATAAAAATATAATTATAGTGCCTGCGCGCTAATCTTCATCTCATTGCCGCCGTAGACCGAAAGGTCGTTGACGCTGCTAATGTCCATCCCCACAAAATTTTGCAAAATCCGTAGGCCGACTGGCCCGCTTTTCTCTGGGTGAAACTGGCACCCCACAATGGTGCCGCGGGTGATGGCGGCGGAGAGGCGGATGCCGTCATAGTAGCAGTCGGCTAGCCTATGGGTCTCGTCTTCCGGCTCGGCTGCGAATGAATGGACGAAATATACTGCGTCATCCCGTGTCATGCCGTCCAGGATGGTGCCGGGCCATGACTGCCCCTGCTTGGCCGCTGATTGGAGATCACACAGCATTTGCAGAATCGGACGTGCATAGGCAAACCGTAGCGTGTGGGGAGGTCTCCTTTTTCCGGAGCAAAGGCACTTTTATCAACGGATTCAGGTAGCCCAACCTGAAACGGTTCGCTGCGAGAATCGTCCATGCTGTTTCCCGTGGTCATTAATATGCCTTTTAGCAGGCTGTTGGAGGGGGGGGCTAAGAGCCTCACTTGAATATTTGCTGAAAGTGACTATTGGCAGCGACGTAGTCATCGTGATGGCCGATATCTAGCCAGAACTCTCGAATGGGGAAGACCGATACCGGGTCATTCCGTCCGATTAGTTTCTCGATTAGAGATGTCATATCGAAGTGCTTACCAGGCGGTATAAGTTCAACCAATGAAGGATCTAGCACATAGATGCCAGCATTGATGAAGTTTCGCTGCACCGGCTTTTCTTCGATTGCAGCAATACGCAGATCTTTTACCTCAATAACGCCGTAGGGTATCTGCACTGTATGTTCCCATACGGACACAGTTGCCTTGCAATTATGTCCGGCGTGATAGGAGAGTAAGTGGCGGTAGTTGATATTAGTGAGCAGATCGCAGTTCATTACCAAAAATGGACTAGGCGGAGCGTCAGGTAGCAGGGCAATTGCGCCGGCAGTGCCCAGTCGTTGGTCTTCTTCCAGATAGCTAATATCTACTCCCCAGTCCGCGCCATTCCCAAAGCGTGCCTTGACCATTTCCGACTTATAATTCACGGCAAGGAAAATGCGGCGGAATCCATGGCTGGCAAGGTTCTCGATCAATGTCTCAAGGAGCGGCTTGTCACCGACTTTGAGCATCGGCTTCGGAATATCGTCGGTAAGCGGGCTCAGCCGGCTACCGAGGCCCCCGGCCATCAGCACGGCCCAACTCTCTGTCTGTTGTTCGAATTGATGGAAATTTTCGTCCGTTTCGATCCCAGCGATTTTCCCCGCGTCGTCGACGAGCGGAATTTGACGTAGTTTCTTGCTCGCCATTACGCTAAGGATGGATTCTCGGCTGTCCCCAACCCGCGCCACGGTGGGGTTGGGGTGCATCACCTCAGTCACCGGCGCTGAAAGTTCGACGCCTCGCAGGATCGCCCGACGAATATCGCCATCCGTCACCGTGCCTTGCAGCCGACTTTCGTCATCAACAATTAGGGCTATTTGATTTTCGCCTTTGTCGATCGCGGCAATGGCATCTCGTGTATTAGCGGTTGCTAGAACGATGGAGTTCTTCCAGCGGTTCATGCTTCTCTCGCCGGCAAACTGGCAACGCGGAAGCCTTTTTCAATGGCAGGAGTGATGACGGCGCCGGGAATAGCCAGACAGTCAGCTTTGACAGTCACATCTTGGTTGACCGCCGATCCTGGACAGGTAGGGCCGTGTTTACCGATTGTTACATCGCCGCCCGTTTGACTGCGTCGATGCCCGCAATTCCATAACTGGCCCCGCCGCTTTGCTTGGATGGGCGCGATGCAGGGCTGGTTACCGAACCGGTCAGCACGGTATCGGGTAGCCCATAATAAGCCTCGGGAACTTTCTCTGGGCCTATCTAAGAAAAGTACGTTGGTTCTGATGCTGGTCATAATCATTGCCTGTGAGTCATGGAAAATGCAGCGTTCTGCAAAGAAATGGTAGGCATGCCTCCAGGCGGCACTCTATTAGTGCTATCCTCTGGATTCAGGTGTTTTCCAATGGCTTCCCAAATGGTGTCCCACATAGGCTGGTCGGGCGCCCCTCTGCAGCGCAGATAGTCGTTAACATAGTGCTCATAACAGGTTTCGTTTACTTCTAGGGGCTTCTGAAACTCCAAGCTGCTTGGCTCATCGAAGAATTGCAGGGGAGTGTCCAGCGCATGGGAAAAGCCTTCATAAGTATATTTTTCATAAACCTGTCGGTCATAGAGATCGCGCGTCACTAGGAGCATGGTAGGTTCCCGGAACAAGACGGCAAATCCAATTGCGGTGCTCGTATGGGCCATGATGAGACGGCTTGTAGCGATCAATAGCAGGCGCCCTGAAAGTGAATGCCCGAGATCGCGCTCCAGGGCTTGTTTGTCCAGGTAGTCGGTGCGGGTGATGGCTTCGATTCCGAGTCCGCCGACCTGGAACACTCGAGACGGGTCCTCGCCCACCTGTACAACTCGACGAGCGTAGGCATCTACGGCCGTAAAATGAAGATGCGATAGCTTGGTGATGGCATGGCGCATGCCATCGTCCATGGCGCCTTCAGTCAGCTCACCGCCGTGGATATGGGCAACGGGAATGCGGGCCGGCTGAGCCGCCAGTATGGCTGCCAGAATTTCGAAACGGTCACCCAGGACCACGACGATATCGGGGCGGAGGTCCGCCAGAGCTTCGCCCATTCCCTTAATGATACAGCCCATCGCGGCGGAAATATCGGCGGGGGAATCTCCCTCCATGTGCATTGGGATGCGGGCATCGATTTGAAATTTATCATCGGTGATTTCTCGCCATGTCTTGCCGAAGGCTGGCTCGAGGTGCATGCCAGTGACCGTTATCTGCAGGGAAAGACGTTCGTCATCGCGAATCGCCTCCATCAGCCAGCGCAACAG
Source organism: Alphaproteobacteria bacterium (assembly GCA_963580965.1). Lineage (GTDB taxonomy): Bacteria > Pseudomonadota > Alphaproteobacteria > Rhodospirillales > CAMCUA01 > CAMCUA01. Next base: position 4,385 of record CAUZNJ010000192.1, read on the forward strand.
GCCGTATTCGGCGCGGCTTCCCGTGATGATGCAAATCGTTCGTTTAGTCATTGTTGGGCCCTGCCAGCCTCGGACTTGATGGCAGGTTGATCAGTTGTCGGCATAGGGATTCGGTTGTGGCTAGGTCGTCCCGCGGAGCATCGCTGAACATGGGCAACTGGTGCATTGGTGTCCAGGCTGGTCGCGCGCCGATGCCGCGTTCGTTGCAAGCGGTAAGGACGGCATCACGCAAATTAGTGTCATCGGCGTCTAGCACTAGGGCGTTGAGCCAGAAGTTGCTGTTCGATCCGCTCGGCTCGGCGA
>CAUZNJ010000193.1:0-4655 GCA_963580965.1 Alphaproteobacteria bacterium
CTTTATCTGAGTTACCGCGGGCGGAAAAAAATTGAAAGGTACCTATCCGAATGTGACTTGCTGCAACCCGAGTGAGGATCGCGCCCGGCAATGGTCTCTCTCGATTGACGACCTCCCCAGTGGTCACCGCCGCTAAGGCACGTGTGGTAGGAACACCGAGTGCATGCATGCTTTCCGCAATTAAGTATTCGCGAAGCACTGGCCCAAGGGTGGCCTTACCATCCCCCCCCCGTGAAAATGGGGTTCGGCCTGATCCCTTCAGTTGTATGTCACGGCGTAGACCAAGAGTGTCGATCACTTCGCCCAGGAGTAGTGCGCGGCCATCGCCAAGTTGGGGGCTAAAGCCGCCAAACTGGTGACCCGCGTAAACCTGCGCCAGCGGCTTTGCTCCTTCGGGGATTACATTGCCAGAGAATATTTCTAAACCGGCTGCTGAATTAAGCATTGACGGTTCGATCCCAAGTTCCTTGGATAAACCTTCATTATATTTAATTAATTTTGGTGCTGGTGAAGAATCTGCATTGCAGGGTGAATAGAAACTTGGAAGAGAATGAAAAAAGCTATTATCAAAAATAAAAATAGTTTTTATTGGTTTTTTATTTTTCATTTCAAAACCCTTAGTATTCTGAAGTAAAGGTAAAATTATTGTTCGTATATTAATTTATACTATTAAATATATGGAATTTATTTGAACGAAAATATCTACTTTTCTGAATTTTAGTTTTAGTCTTCATGCTGGTTGTCTATTCGCTTGCGCCGAGCGCTTAGCCAAAGAACAATAGGGAAAGCCTAGTTTAGGTAATGACGAATAACTAGGTGTTTATCTCCTGATAGGGCCTTGTCAGGCTAACGGCGACCAGGTTGAATTGGTGATAGACGGCAGCCCATGAAACGCGCAGAAATTTATGGTTTCCTGTAACCAATAGACATTCATAAAAGTAGCTATAAATTAGTCTGGCAATGCCACTGTTGGGTATGGTTAGGTTGAGTTAAAAAACTCAATTGGGTTAAAAGGTGGGTGCAATGGGCCGCAGAAAGGCAGAAGTCGTTGATGGTGGGTTCGTTCTCGTTAATGTGGCATATGAGGATGGTCGCCAGACGTCGAACCGCAAGGTACTGAAATCTGAGCTCAGTGGCTTTGACGACAAAGGTGACCTGCGCACAGCCATTGAAGCACAGGACCAGAAAATCGGTGAAATGTCGGGCCAACTACGTGGTCCGATCACCTCGATCACGCCTGTGAAAAAGCGTTAGGCCGCTAGGCGGCCTAACTCTATGCCTTGACGGTAATTGAAATTGCCTCGCGGCCCTTCTGGGTTTCGACCACATTCATTGAGATGATCGCACCATCTGGAAGAGTATCTAGGCCCGCCTTCTCGACAACGGAAATATGAAGGAAGACATCCTTTCCATTATCGTCGGCCTGTACGAAGCCAAACCCCTTTTCGGTATTGAGCCATTTTACCACACCGTCAATCGCGATTGCGGTGGAAGGATCAGGCCGTTCGGGCCGGGATGTTGCCGCAGGGCCTGCGGTACTGCTGTCGACTTCCAATACAGCTGTGACCTGCGGACCTTTCTCCCCTTGTCCAACCTGAACCTTTAGGGTCGTTCCTGGCGCTGGAGCGTCAAAGCCGGCTGCTTGGAGGGCGCCTATATGCAGGAAGGCGTCGCCTGAATTGCCCCCCACGGAGACAAAGCCAAATCCTTTCTCCGAATTGAACATCTTGACCACGGCATCGACGGCGGGGCCTTGTGGAACCGGCGCAGATCGTGGTGCTGCATTGAATGATCGGCCCCGATTGACGTCTGGAGATACCGGTGGTGAATAATCGTCATCGTCGAATCCACGCCGACGTTTTCCGCGATCGCGGTCCCGATGCTGTCCTTTACTCATTAGTCTTGCTTGTCCGTATCTGTGGTTAGAGAGGGGTTGGCTTCAGTCTGACGCTGTGCTGTACGTTCTTCCTGTTGCCGTAACTTTTCGGCTTTCTTCTCGCGTTTTGCTCTGTCTCGCTCAACGCGGGAATGATTGTAGTTTGGCTTGCGAGCCATACGTTCTCCTATGATTGCGCGAAATAATCTAGCATGCCTTTTGAGAGAAAAACATGCTGGTTAATTTAGTACAGCGTTACGCCCTGTCGACGTACATAGAATATGTTTATGGAATTAGCTGTTTAGCATCGATTGTCTGATGCCTTAATGTCATGGGCTACTGGATATCGGGCGGCGGGACTTCGTTGTCAATATGCATGCTGGCTATGAAACCACTCCCCCCCCTCCATCGGTCATTCAGCTACTGGTACGCACCATTGGAGAGAATAGCACCAAGACAATTTATTGCCATTCCAATAAGACCAAAAATATTGTCGTCATAAGCTTATTCGAGTCTTAGAAATTCCACGATGAGTTGATGGAAATAACCTCTAAACCGGAGTTTAGCTAATTCAATAGCTAACATAATGGCGATATTCTGTTACGAGACAACCAACCTCTGTATAATGCAACTTTGGTTACGGTCTAGCCCACCCCAACAAGCGTCATAAGGTTTGCCGGGCACTTAACTCTAGGGTAAGCGATCGTTTTGAAGTCGGTACGTGGCGGATTGGCTATTTATTCATGTGGGATAATCACTCTTCTCTGCATAAAGTGAATTTCGACTACGGTTTCAATCAGCATAGGTTGCATTATCACGCCACAATAAGGGGCGAGCGCCCGTACTGATTTGCGAAAAGGGAAACAATCCATTGCCAAAAACGGACTCTAATACTCCCGCTGGTGCATTCCGAGGGGAACTGGATCACTCGGAGACTTGGAGCGCCGCGCAGTTGGCCTCCATTCATAAAATGCTGCGGCCGAAATCAGTGGCTGTCATCGGAGCCACTCCGCGTATGAATTATGGCGGCCGCTTCATGGCCCGCGTAATCAATCATAAGGATCAACTACGCCTCTATCCCGTAAATCCGAATTATGATGAGGTTATGGGCTCCAGGTGCTACGCCAGTATAGCTGACCTTCCCGAAGTGCCCGATTTGGCGGCCATCGTGGTTCCCTATCAACAGGTATTGCCGACACTGAAGGCGTGTCACGAGAAAGGTGTAGGTTCCGCCATTATCATTTCGGCCGGTTTTGCCGAGCGCGATTCTGATGACCGGCGTGATCTGCAGGGTGAGCTTGGTGCGTTTGCTTGCAAATCTGGACTACGCTTTAGCGGCCCAAATTGCCTTGGCCTTGCCAATATCACCGATAACCTGTGGCTGACGGCATCGAATAAGGTGCTTAAGACCCCGAAGGGATCCATTGGCCTGATCTGCCAAAGTGGTGCTACTTTATTTGGTCCTGTACTGGCTCGTGCCGAGGATGCCGGGATCGGTTTCAGCGTCGTTGTGTCGACGGGAAATGAAGCTGATCTTGGTTTTGCCGACTATGCGCGATACCTACTTGACGACCCCGAGACCAAGGTCATTGCTGGATTCATTGAGGGCTTTAAGGATGCCGCCAAAGTTATTGAAGTTGCCAAATTAGCGGCAGAGCGCGGCAAGCCCCTTGTGTTGATTAAGATAGGTCGTTCCGAGCTTGGGGCCCGCGCAGCACGCTCCCACACGGCCTCGCTGACAGGTTCGGATGCGCTCTACGATTCTATCTTCGCTCAGTACGGTATCATCCGTGTCGCCAGTTACGATGATCTTCTCGAGGTCTCGCACGTATTGGCACATATGCCGAAACCAACGAAACCGGGACTTGCTGTTGTATCTCATTCCGGTGGTATCAGTTCGTTGACGGCTGATATGTGCGGACAGGCGGGCCTTAATTTGCCGGTTCTTGGTAAAACCGCTAGCGACGGCATCAATGGAATTCTCAAGGGGTTTGGCTGGGCGGCGAACCCCGCTGATGTCACCGGCTATGCCAATAGTGAATCCTTTCCTGCCATCATGGATTTCATGATCAACGAACCGCAGGTGGGAGCGTTAGTAGCAGCAAGCGCTGGTAATGAAAAACAGGCTGCTCATGTTATCGCATTACGTGATCGCAGCGATAAAGGGGTCGCCTTCATGTGGACTGGCGGGCGTAAAGATAATCCATCCTTGGCGATGTACCGGGAGGCCAATATCCCTGTCTTCTATGGCCCGGATTCTTTGGCACGCAGCCTCGCGCATCTCTACGGCTACCATGCTTGGCGCGACAAGCGGCTGGCTGACGGGTTTGCTACTGCCCCGGTAATGTCTGCGGAGCAACACCAGGCCGTGGCTGAATTGAAGGGCTTTAATCGATCCACTCTGACAGAGTCGGAGAGTAAAAGTCTGATATCGGCCTGGAGTATCCCGGTGAACGGAGAGGAGCGGGTGCAATCCGCGGTAGAGGCTGTTCAGGCGGCGGAACGGATTGGTTATCCGGTCGCTATGAAGGTTGAATCGCCGGACATCCTGCACAAGACGGAGGCGGGTATTGTGCGCCTTAGCCTTGGCGATGCGGCGGCGGTGCGCGAGGCTCACGTGTCTATTCTAGCGGCAGCAAAAAGTTATGCGCCAAATGCGGAGATCACAGGCGTCCTTATTCAAGAAATGGTCAGCGGCGGTACCGAGGTCATCGTAGGTGTATCTGTCGACCCGCAACTTGGCCCGACGCTGTTATTTGGCAGCGGGGGCGTCATGGTT
>CAUZNJ010000194.1:0-4642 GCA_963580965.1 Alphaproteobacteria bacterium
GAATATGCCCCTTACCGTCAAACCTAAAAACCCATCGAACCCACTATTTGCCGCTGAGGTCACCGGTGTCGATCTATCGCAACCTGTTGCCGATAATGTCATTGTTGAGATTATAGCCTTCATGGACATCTATGCCGTCGGGGTGTTTCCTGGCCAGAAGCTGAGCGATGAGATGCAGGTAGCCTTTTCGAAATGCTTAGGTCCAGTAAGGCCGTCGCGCAAAAATCTGCGACCCGGCTATAAGCACCGTATCGATATGCAGCTTTCTGATGTTTCCAACCTCACACCTGGCAACGAGATCCGCGAACACGACGATTATTATCGGCTAAGCGACCTGGGAAACCGGCTATGGCATACGGACTCATCATTCAAGGCAACGCCGGCCATGTACTCCCTGCTATCAGCGCGGAAAGTCCCTAGTTGGGGAGGGGAAACCCAGTTTGCCGACCTGCGTGCTGCTTACGACGCCTTGCCGGAAGGGAAAAAAAAGGAAATTGAGGACATGATCGCTATGCATGCGATCATGTATTCGCGCGAAAAGGTCGGTTTTACAGACTTTATGCAAGCTGAACGTGACTTGCAGCCCCCTGTGCCGCAGCTAATTGTCCGCACTCACCCGGGGTCGGGGCGCAAGACCCTCTACCTGGCTGCCCACGCTGGTGAAGTGGTTGGGATGCCGCTGCCCGAAGGCCGTATACTTCTGCTCGACTTGATTGATCACGCAACCCAGCCCCAGTTTATCTATACTCACAACTGGAATGTCGACGACTTGGTGATCTGGGATGACCGCTGCACCATGCATCGGGCTCGGGAGTTTGATATGAATGAAGTCCGCGACATGCGCCGTGCAACAGTGCAAGACGTGGCGCCGACAATCGAACAAGAGAAAGCCGGATAAGGCTAGCCGGGAGCGGGCAGGGAGGCCCAAGCTATGAAACTCAATATCACGCCGCTACACCCCGTTTTTGCCGCAGAGATCACCGGCGTCAACTTGGCTAAGCCGTTCGATGAAGACGTTCTGGTTGAGATTGTCGCGGCTATGGATACTTACACCGTTTGCGTGTTCCCTGGCCAACTACTGAGCGACGAGATGCAGATCGCTTTTTCACGGCGTCTGGGGCCACTCGAAACCACTCGTAAGGCCAACCGGCCCGGTTACAAGCACCGCCTTGACTTGCATGTTTCCGATATATCCAACCTTGGCCTCGACAACAAAATTCTCCCGCGTGAGAACCACCGGCGCATGAATGATCTTGGCAATCGGATGTGGCACACGGATTCATCATTCAAGCGGACGCCTGCTAAATACTCCCTATTATCTGCGCGCACTATTCCCGACTCTGGCGGTGAGACCCAGTTCGCTGATCTGCGTGCTGCCTATGACGCCCTGCCTGACCGTAAGAAGCAGGAAATTGAGGGATTGGTAGCTATGCATTCGGTCATGCTGTCGCGGGCCAAGATCGGTTTTATTGACTTCACGCCCGAGGAGCAGAAGTCTGAGGCCCCGGTGCCGCAGGTTATAGTACGTATCCATCCGGGGTCGGGCCGTAAAACCCTCTATCTCGCCTCACATGCCGGCGAAATTGTCGGTATGCCGCTACCTGAGGGCCGCATGCTGCTGAACGACCTCATCGACCACGCTACCCAGCCACAGTTCGTTTATACCCACACGTGGCGTGAGAATGATTTGGTGATTTGGGACGACCGCTGCTCCATGCACAGGGCAAGAGAGTATGACGTGACGGTTGTGCGTGACATGCACCGAACCACGGTAGCGGACGACGCCCCGACGGTAGAGCAGGCAAAGGTGGTCTGAGGATGGGAGGCATCGGCGAGGTGTCTCAGTCAGGCGTTATCGAAGAGTGGTGCTTGTAATCAGCCTGGCATAAGGTTCCCACTATTTGGTGAAGGTGTGCTACGACAGCATGGCTGCTGTCCCGGCTGGCCGACAGAAATTTTACGTATCGCCTACATTCGAATCCGACGCCTGAAATGTCGTGTGATCTCGCAATAGGGCTACCTCAAGTTAGAAGTAGATGCGCGCCATAGTGTCAGATACTTATCGAATGAGACACTTATCAAGTTCCAACAACTGCCGATATGCTGTCTTCAGGTCGGCCGTGTGCCTGCTGTCTGAGTGCGGTGCATGAGGCGCCGGGCCGATGGATCAAAGGAGTCGCGGCGGTGCATGCAGCAACGATTGTCCCACATGATGAGGTCGCCGACGTGCCACTGGTGGCGATAGATGAAGCGTTCCTGTATTGCGTGTTCCCATAAATCGTCGAGCAGGTCATCGCTTTCATCAACCGGCATATCCATGACGTAGCCACCATCACGCCGGCCAAGGAACAGGGCCTGGCGACGGGTATCCGGGTGAGTGCGGATGGCTGGATGCACGAAGCCAGGGGCGTTGGGAAAATCCTTAAAATCTTCAAAGCCCTTCTTGAGTGAACCATCAGGGCTAAAGATGGCGGTGTGTTTGATGGATTTTCCTTCAATGGCTTGGCGAAGGTGAATGGGTAAGGTTTCCATCGCCGCATACATATTGTTGAACCAGGTATCGCCACCGGTCGGCGGCACCTCGTGGGCGTGCAGCAGGCTCGCCGCCGTCGGGACCTCGACGTAGCTGCTGTCGGTATGCCATTTTGCCTCGCCGTCACCGAGGCTGCCGATCGATTTTCCGTTGACCATTACGTTGGAGACGACGGCAATTTCTGGAGGCGTGCTGCCGTCGAGGTTTCCAAGCTTCTCTCCGGTATAGGCCTTGCGGAACTTGTTGGTCCCGGAGTGGTCGGGCGTGCCGAAGTTAGAGGTAAAGGAAATCTGTTCTTCGTTGCTCAGCGCCTGTCCGCGAAAAATAAGAATAAGGTGCTCATGCCATGCATCAGTTAACGCCTGGGCGGTTACGGTATCAAGCGGTAGGCGAATGTCGATGCCGCGCGCTTCGGCGCCCAGCGCCGTGCCGGTGGGAAGGATCTGCATGGTGGTTCTCCTGCTTAAGCGTGCGGCCGGTGGCCCTTGATCTGGGTGCGATGCATGAGCCGGCGAGCGTTGGCGTCGAAAGAGTCACGGCGATGCATAGCGCAACGGTTGTCCCATACTACTAGGTCGCCAACGCCCCATTCGTGTTTGTACGTAAATTTCTCTTGGGTCGTGTGGCCCCATACGGTGTTGAGTAGATCCTCGCTCTCGTCGATCGGCATATCGGGAAATCGTGACCACAGGCGGCGGCCGAGGTAGAGCGCCTTGCGTCCAGTTCCGGGATGGGTGCAGATCGCAGGATGTTCCATGCCCGGAACCTGACTGAAGTCGGTTACGTTCTCAAAACCCTTGCGTGGTTTTTGATCGCTGCTGTGGGAGGCAGGGTGCAGAATGTTGCGGCCCTCGATGGCGGTTCGTAGTGCGGCGGGCATGGTCTCTAGCGCCAAGTACATATTAAGGAAGTGGGTGGCGCCACCTTCGGGAGGGATCTCGCGCGAATGCAGAAACCCGCCAGCTGGCGGGCACTCAACCAGCGATGAGTCCGAGTGCCATACTGCTTCGGCATTACCCAGGCTGCCAATCGGCCTACCGTCGATCTTAATATTGGAGACGATGGAAATCTGGGGTGGCGTCACGCCGTCGACATTACCAAGCTTCTCTCCGGAAAAGTTCTTCTTGAATAAACTATTTCCCGAAAGCTCTAGCTCGCCGAAGTTTTTCGTAAAGGCCATATGCTGCTCAACGGTCATTGGCTGTTCGCGGATGAAGATTACGAGATTCTGGTGCCAGGCAGTTCGGACGAAGTCGACCTCGGCGGCTGATAGAGGTTTGCAGATGTCGATACCGCTGACCTCGGCACCCAGCGCGCTGCCTGTGGGGATTACCTCCATGATGCGTATCTTCCTTTTGGTGGACAATGGCAGTGTTCTTTGGTCACCACTGTTTTGACCCTGCTTCCCGCGTCATATCGATAATAGGCGCTCATCCATCTGGGCGACAATCGGGATTTAACTTCTCCCCTGAATTCTACACCGAGTAGAGATAAGTGCAGGTAAAATAAATTCTTACATTGCAGATATGAGGTTATTTGGCGTTGAGAGAAGGTCGTTTATACCCTCCAGATCATCATCGTTAAAAAGCATGGCGGGGGGTGGAGATCGGGCAGTGTATTCGGTGGCCAAAGCCATGCTGTATTTTTATAGCATGGGTATCGGGCTTGGATGTGGCTGGTTTCGCGGTTGAATATTTGTTTTCAGTGAAGCCTCTAATATCGATAAGCTGTAGATAAATTTGATTGCCTATCGCTGAGGTGATGTCAGTACGGCCGCTGCCCACGTACATCCCCTGGTCACCCCGCCCGCATTCGGCTACGAATGCCGGGTCGCGTTTCGCGTCTCGCGTCTCGCGTCTCATTTGATATGGAGGAAATCTCACGTCTGCCAAGATAGCACCCTTGTCAGGTTCCGTGCGCGGTGCGTTGTGGATGGTGCTTGCCTGTTTTCTGTTCATGACGATGAGCGCCATGATCCGCAAGGTTTCGGCGGATATTCCTGCATTTGAGATGGTCGCCATCCGTAATGTCTTCAGCTTGCTGACGGTCCTCCCTTTCCTGTTGCGCCTTGGGCGCGGGGCGCTTTATTCGTCGCGACCAGGCCTTCTT
>CAUZNJ010000195.1:0-4593 GCA_963580965.1 Alphaproteobacteria bacterium
TTCCTGGTCAGGTATTTTCCTTACCGGTTGAGGCGAATTAAGCTGGCGACATAAAGGCTCGCGCGATCCTGGAAATCCACAGCATTACCATCCAGGCTTTCGGAGGGCTCGGTTGATAAAACCAGCAATAATCCCGATTAGTGCCAGCTGCACTTCCACTAGGGCCCGCCAGATGAGAAACTAATTCATATTACATATGGCTACCGCCGGAGCAGATAATATCCTGTGGATTAAGCTACTCAAAGAGACTGCTAAAAATAATTCTCTCGCTAATTAGACAAACAACCAAAAATTGTCGCCAAAGCGATTAAATCCAACCGATTGTAATTATATAAAATTCAAAGGATCTCCAACTTCCTCCATGACCTTCATGGGGGCTAACGAACCAAATATTTTATGCCGGCATATGCTGTCGGTGAAAATATCCATGGGCTAATATCTAATATCGTTCATTCCAAGGGAAACCAAAGAGGTTTAAAATTTTCACCCTTTCGTGAACCGGAGGGGTCACTTCAACAGCGGTCACCGTTCTTGTATTTGCGCAGATTGTTTAGCATTTATGTCAAGTATCCGGGGAAAGATTATCTTACAACCATCACTCACCTGGAAAGTTTTCGAAAAAGCGGGCATGGGGGACGAAAAGAACGACGGTAAGTTAATACCTCGGCTTGATTTGCAGAAAGTTCGCATGAAACGGCGACGTTGAGAGGAAATGTTTGTGAAAATACTGATGGTTCCCATTCACCGCGACGGCTGGCCATTCATTGCAATCTTTGTGGTCGCTACGATTCTCCTCGGGTCGTGGTCCTACCCACTTGGTTTTATTGGTACAGTTCTAACCGTCTGGTGCATCTGTTTTTTTCGGAATCCACCGAGGACAACACCTACGCGTCCAGATTTGCTGGTTAGCGCCGCCGACGGCGTCATCCAGTCCATAGAATCTGCGCCACCACCAGCCGAACTCCATATGGGGGAGGAACCGAGAACCCGCATAGCCGTGTTCATGAATGTCTTTAACGTGCATGTGAACCGGATCCCCTGTGAAGGCATTGTGTCCGCCTTGGCTTATAGGCACGGCCGTTTCATTGATGCTTCCCTCGACAAAGCCAGCGAGCACAACGAACGCCAATCTCTGCGGCTTGATATAGGTAACGGACGCGACCTCGCAGTCGTACAGATTGCCGGCCTGATTGCCCGACGAATCCGCTGTGATGCCGTTAAAGGCCAACATTTGCATGCTGGCGCATATTTTGGCCTGATTCGCTTTGGTAGCCGCGTTGATATTTATTTGCCCCTTGGCGCTAACCCACTAGTAGCGGTCGGTCAGAAAGCAGTAGCTGGAGAAACAGTTTTCGCCGATCTCGCCTCCGATGAACCTCCTCGCGCTGCCAAAGTCCAATGACTGGGACAAAAAAGGACGAAATCATGAGCGCCCCCTCCAAACCACGCCGTCACCGGTTGTCAGGTCTTCCCTTCAACAGGATGATTCCAAACATCCTTACACTGATGGCGCTCTGCGCCGGGCTAACCTCACTGCGTTTTGGGCTCAATGATCAATGGCAACTGGCAGTGCTGGCCATTTTTGTTGCTGCCGTTCTGGATGGCCTGGATGGACGCATCGCACGCATCCTCAAGGGATCCAGCAAGTTCGGAGCGGAGCTAGATTCGCTTTCCGATTTTGTTTGTTTTGGCGTCGCACCAGGACTGCTGCTCTATCTATGGACCTTGGAAAGCATCGGGAGATTCGGCTGGATAGTGTCGCTACTATTCGCCATTTGTTGTGCCTTGCGATTAGCACGCTTTAATACGGCTCTTGATGCGCCGCCCCCCCCTTGGGCACGCAATTTTTTCACCGGCATACCAGCACCCGCCGGCGGCGGGCTCGTCATGCTGCCGATCGTATTAACCTTCCAGTTTGGTGATGAATTTTTTCGTGACCCAGCAGTCGTTTCCATTGTCCTCGTTATCGTCTCCGCGCTCATGGTGAGTAAGGTACCGACATTCTCTGGAAAGCGATTACACATACCGTATGGCGGTATTCTAGCCGTTATGCTGGTGACCGCTGTGCTTGCAGCCGGAATAATCAACGCGCCATGGATGACGTTCTCAGTACTTGGCTTTCTCTACATCGGCAGTATTCCGATTAGCATCAGGAGCTATCGACGTTTAGCGCAAAAGCACGAAGGCGAGGCCGCCGATGCTTCAGGAAATCCTAAATTTCCAGAAAGCGATACACTCTAATATTTAGGTAACCCAATACGCTTGAGTTCAGCCTACATCCGGCTGTAATCGCGTAGCACCGCCATCGCCCCTCCGTCGCCACCAGCTTCGTACTTTGGCTCGCGCCATCAGGGCGCTCGGCGTAACCAGAAGCGTCAGAACGGTGGCAAACCCAAGCCCAAAAACGATCGACGTAGAAAGCTGAGTCCACCACTGGCTTGACGGGGCACCAAGGGTCACTTCCCGCGTGAGAAAGTCTATGTTGATTCCAAGCACCATTGGCATGAGGCCAAGAATCGTCGTCACCGTGGTCAGCAACACCGGGCGCAGGCGCTGTGCCCCAGTTCGTAGAATGGCCGATAGCGCATCGGGGCTTTCCGCATAAAGGGTATCGAAGGTATCTATTAAAACGATGTTGTTATTCACGACAATTCCAGCCAACGCTATAACGCCAATCCCCCCCATAACGACACCAAACGGCTGTCCTGTGACGAGCAAGCCAATAAGCACACCAACCGTCGACATGATCACCGCCGATAGAATCAGAAACGCTGAATAGAAACTGTTAAACTGTGTAACCAAGATGATTGCCATCAGGAATAAGGCAACGGCAAATGCCTTACCGAGAAAAGCCTCGGCCTTGCGCTGCTCTTCATCCTCGCCCTTAAAGGCCACATCAATGCTGGGGTCGAGTACTGCCATAGCCAACCAGGCTTGAATTTCGTCTACTTTTTCATCAGCAAGAACACCCTCGGCTACGCCCGCTTTTATTGAAATGGTGCGCTTAGCCGAAACGCGGTTGATGTTGCTCACTCGGGGACGGGCATTCAGATTAACAAAATTGCTTATCGGCACAGAACCACCATCCGTACTGATACGGATGCCACTAAGGCGATCAACGGTACGATCGGAAATCGGATAGCGGACACGTATATCCACTTCATTATCGGATTCTTGTGGTCGATACTCGCCTAGCTTAATACCGCTGGTGGCAAGTTTTAATGCATTGCCGATGACATTGATGTCGATTCCGAATTTAGCTGCCTGGGCGCGGTCAACCTCCGCTTCCCAATCTATACCCGGTAGTGGCCGGTTATCTTCAAGATTTATGAGGCCATCCATTTCACGCATTTTGGCCAAAACCTTTGTAACAGCTAATTCCAGAAGGTCTGGATTGCGGGCGCTAAGCTGCACTTGCACCGCCTTACCGACAGGCGGGCCACCTTTTTCCTTGAGGACGTCTATGTGAATGCCCGCTAAATCGGTAGTGCGCCGCTGGACTTCGGCAATAAGAGCCGCGGCCCGAGGACGCTCCCGCCAGTCAGCAAGCTCCAACGTAATGGTACCTATGGTATCAAGTGCCTGTCCCTTCTGGCCGTCTCTTCCTGTCCGGGTGTAAACGCTATCGATACCCTCGAGGTTAAGAATGCGGGTCTCAACTTCACGCATCAAGTCGTCCCGTTCATAAATTGATAAATTGCCGCGCGCACGAACATGTACCTGAGCAAGATTCGGCTCCAGATCCGGAAAAAATTCCGTACCGTTACCGTGATTAATATAAAAATATTGGACGCCGATAAGTAGCGTGATGGCAGTAATAATCACCAACGATGGCAGTCGCAGGGCAGCCCGCAGCAGGCGCACATAGGAACCCGTAAAGCCTCCCATATTGGTAAGGTCTTCTACAGTTGCATCAGAAGCACTCAGGGTCTTCATTTTCTCTGTCTGGGCAACAGTTGTCGCCCCGGATTTACCAAAGATGGCACCCAAGGTTGGTATAAAAATAAGCGCCATTAACAGGGATGCCGACAGTGTAAAAATAAGGGTCAGGGGGAGAAATTTCATAAACTCGCCGACCATTCCGGGCCAAAACAGTAGCGGAAGAAAAGCCACCAGAGTTGTTGCTGTCGACGCAATTACTGGCCACAACATACGCTTTGCTGCCTGGCCATAGGCGGTACGCGGCGGGTCGCCCTCTTGCATCTTACGGTCAGCGAACTCGGTGACGACGATTGCGCCATCGACAAGCATCCCAACGGCGAGGATCAAAGCGAATAGCACAACGACGTTGATGGTGAACCCCAGCACATACAAGACTAGGATGCCCGATAAGAACGACCCCGGAATGGCAACGCCGACCAGTGCCGCCGAGCGCACTCCAAGGGCCGCGATGACAACAACCATCACCAGCAGAACGGCAGCAATAACATTATTTTGTAAATCGGTTAGCATGATACGAATTTTCCCCGACTTATCCTGGGAAAATCCAATTGCAACCGAAGCCCGCAGACCTTTGGGCCAATTCATTTTCGCCTCGGTAACAACGGTGCGAACCTGTTCAATTGTACCGATAATATTTTCGCCGGTGCGCTT
>CAUZNJ010000196.1:0-4586 GCA_963580965.1 Alphaproteobacteria bacterium
GAATAATTTTTACACTTTCGCGCATTTCATGGACGCGAACTAGATAGCGATCAAAGCAATCGCCGTTTGTACCAACCGGAATATCAAATTCGACTTGATCGTAGACGTCATAGGGCTGTGACTTTCGCAGGTCCCAAGGAATTCCCGAGGCACGAAGATTGGGGCCGCTAAAGCCCCAGTCAAAACATTGCTCAGCGGTCAGCTTGCCAATGTCGACCGTCCGCTGCCTAAAGATGCGGTTTCCCGTCAGCAGGCTTTCCAGGTCATCGATAAACGCCGGAAAAGCATCAGCCCAGTCACGAATATCCTCCGCCAGTCCCACAGGCATGTCGAATGCAACGCCGCCCGGCCGAAAATAGGCCATATGCAGGCGCGCACCGGAAACGCGTTCGCAAAATTCCATCAAACGTTCGCGCTGCTCAAACCCCCACAACATGGGCGTCATTGCTCCTACATCCATGGCGAAAGCTGTCAGGTTTAGTAAGTGATTCAATTCGCGGCCAATCTCAGCAAAAAGCACGCGTATCCATTGCGCCCGAGGCGGCGCCTCGATACCGAGAAGTTTTTCCGCAGCCAGCGCGAACGCATGTTCCTGATTCTGCGGAGCTACATAATCTAAACGATCAAAATAGGGAACCGCCTGCAGATACGTTTTGTATTCAATGAGCTTTTCGGTGCCTCGGTGTAATAACCCGATGTGGGGATCTGCCCGCTCGATAACCTCTCCATCGAGCTCAAGAACCAAGCGTAATACACCGTGCGCAGCGGGATGCTGCGGACCAAAATTAAGGTTAAAATTCTGGATGACTTTCTCAGCCATCAGGCGCCACCATTAGCAGGTGTTTCTGCCTTTTCATCCCCTGGAAGAACAGTCTGTGTCCCCTCCCACGGGCTAAGAAAATCAAATGTCCTAAAGTCCTGCGTCAGCTTTACTGGCTCGTACACGACCCGCTTCAATGCATCATCGTAGCGAACCTCAACATACCCCGTTAGGGGGAAATCCTTACGCAACGGATGTCCTTCAAAACCGTAGTCGGTAAGAATACGCCTAAGGTCCGGATGATCCGCGAAGGGAATACCAAACAGATCCCATGCTTCCCGCTCCCACCAGTTGGCACAACTAAATACAGCCGTCGCGGATGGAACAGGTACATCCTCGCCTGCGGTTACCTTGATTCTGATACGGTTATTTTGGGTGAGGCTGAGCAGGTTATAGACGACGTCAAACCGCTCTTCCCGGTCAGGGTAATCAACCCCACAAATGTCAACCAGTAGCTTGAACTGGCAATTCACATCGTCGCGCAAGAACGTCAGCACGCGAATGATGGCGACACGACGAGCAACGAGAACCAACTCGTCGCCGACAAGATGATTGTCGAGAATATCTTCCGTCAGGGAATCAGCGATGTAATCGCCAAGGTCCCGAAGCGCCAGATCCATCTCGTTCCCTCGCTACCGCTCAAGCACCAATCTGGTAGCGCCTTAGCGCCACAGTGTGCCGGTACGCCTGATTTTCTTTTGAAGCTGTAATATGCCGTAGACAAGTGCCTCAGCCGTCGGCGGACAACCAGGGACATAGACGTCGACAGGCACGACCCGATCACAGCCCCGCACAACCGAGTATGAATAGTGGTAATAGCCACCACCGTTTGCACATGACCCCATGGAGATAACGTAACGCGGCTCCGCCATTTGATCGTATACCTTGCGGAACGCAGGCGCCATTTTGTTGGTTAAAGTGCCCGCAACGATGATCACATCAGACTGGCGCGGACTAGCACGCGGAACGACACCGAATCGATCGAGATCATAGCGGCTCGTGTAGGCGTGCATCATCTCAACGGCGCAGCAAGCGAGCCCGAACGTCATCGGCCATAGGGATCCACAGCGAGCCCAATTGACGAGCTTGTCGAGCTGCGCAACGACAAACCCTTTTTCGGCGAGCGTATCCGTGACATGGCGCAACACCTGGTCCTGCTCGACCCCGGCCGGCAGAACATCAGCTGGCAGAGAGGTGACACTCGGCATCATTCCCACTCCAGAGCCCCCTTCTTCCATTCATAGACGAAGCCAATCGTCAGAATTCCAAGGAAAATCATCATTGACCAGAAACCGAACACACCCGTATCGCCAAGAGTAATTGCCCAGGGAAATAGGAATGCAACCTCAAGATCAAAGATGATAAAAAGGATCGCAACGAGATAGAAGCGCACATCAAACTTGTGCCGAGCATCTTCAAACGCATCAAACCCGCATTCATAGGCCGAATTTTTCTGTGGATCCGGCCGCTGGCTAGCGACAACGTATGATCCGGTGACAGCAATAACGGCAAATGCCGCCGCAACACCAAGAAATATGAGTATTGGTAAATAGTTAAGCAGCAGGGCTTCCATCAAAGTGTCCTTATCTCCGGACGAAAAAGTCCTCGAACCGTCAAGGAGCGCATAGTTTTCGACACGATGTAGCCCTAATCCAGATGAAGTCCCTCCGAGATACCAACACGCTATCAGTAACGCTCAATAGCCCCCCCGACTTACAACTGAACAAATTACCTTCCTACAATCGACGCAACAACCACTAAAAATCCAGCGCTCTCCATAAAATGGCGGGAGTGACGGGACTCGAACCCGCGACCTCCGGCGTGACAGGCCGGCACTCTAACCAACTGAGCTACACCCCCGTAAGCGCCTAAATTTTAGCCCGTTCAGTCGGCTGATCATGTAATCCAGCCCCTTGAGAGTGTCAAGACTCGAACGGCCGCACACCCCGCTAAAAGAGGTCGTGAATATACGAATACGCCAGATAATTTGAATAATTATTAATCATAGTAATATTATGATTAATAATTAGGCATTTTACTTCTTAAAACATAAATATAAACTTCGAGAAATACCCTACAGTTTATTGATTTTACTTAATTAATTTAAATATTCAGATTTGGCACAGTTCTTGATTTTAAAATGCTGGCGTACAAAAGCATAAGCAATGCCTCAACTTCTTAAAGCCCGCCCAAACGACACAAAACGGCGAGAAAGATAAGCAGTCCCTTGAAAAGAAAGACTCTATGACGCTGATCACAACAATCATTAAACCATACAAGCTGGATAGGGCGCGCGAAGCCCTGACGCCACTTGGCGTGGAAGACATGACCGTCAACGAAGTCCGCAATTTTGTCCGTCAGAAGGGGCAACCAGAAATCTACCGATGCACCGAATATACGGTCAGATTCCTGACCAAGGTCAAAATAGAGATCGCGTGGCTAGATACCATGGTCAACCAAGTCGTCGAAGACACCCAACCCTCGGCACACCCGAAATTAAGAGAATAACATCTCATGCCAAAAGTATTTTCTATGCCCCCGGTGGAGCCACCCTTACAGCAGAAATTTGCTACAGCCCGCCCAGAATTTGCCCAGACGAGAGAGACCCCAACGACAGAAATTCATTACATATTCAAGAAGCATCATTCAGCTTCTATTGATATATGATCTCAACCAGCTGCCTCAATAAGAACATCACTGGTCCTTCTTGGTCCAGTTCACATTACAATGATACCCCCCATCCCCAAATGACCGGACTAGCCGGTCAAGCAAAGGAGAACCCCATTAAGGATCGAATTACCGAGGTGGTTGGCGTTCCCGTAATTGGACTAAAGATTAGCTACTTGTTGATGGCATAGAATATTTGAAAAGCCTGGACTTGGAGAACATGACCCTCGATGCCTAAATTAATTACAGCCCGGCTTTCCAGGCGCCCACTGGAACCATCCATTGGACACCTTGTTGGAGACCATCAATAATCTTAGAGGAAGGATTCCTACCTTTAAACCGGAGATGTTTTTTTTATTGCCTAGTCATTGACCCAGCGGACGCCAGTCCGCAAGAATCATAATTTCACCGTGCGGCACGAGGATCATCCTCCACTGACCCTAATCATGAAATTGCAGCCACGCTGACCTTGAATAGTCCAGCAACAGCCATAAAGGACGCGTCGTACTCCATGAAAAAACCTATTTTCATTCTCAACGGCCCTAATCTCAATCTTCTCGGTACCCGGGAGCCTCACATATACGGCCATACAACCTTAGCAGAACTAAAACTCATGTGCCAAAAACAGGCCAAAAGTCGCGGTCTGGAAATCTTCTTTGAACAATCTAACAGTGAAGCTAAAATTCTCGATTGGATTCATGAAGCCATCAATGGCGCCGACGGAATCATCATCAACCCGGCCGCCTTCACCCACACATCGTTGGCAATTTTGGATGCCTTAAACAATGTGAAGGTTCCGATCATTGAACTGCACATCTCGAACCCGCATAAGCGGGAATCCTTTAGGCACTTTTCTTATGTGAGCTTCGCGGCAACGGCTCTTATGGCTGGGCTTGGGGTGAACGGCTATGTGTTGGCAATCGACGCGATGGCCGACATGCTGGCCGAAGACTGAGGGTAATTCATTATGAGAACCTCAACACGTGCAGCTTGCGTGATCGGTTACCCGGCCAAGCAATCTCTTTCACCAAAGCTTCACGGTCACTGGATCAAACGCTATGGTATCGACGGCGATTACCGTATCGAGGAGATTGCACCA
>CAUZNJ010000197.1:0-4545 GCA_963580965.1 Alphaproteobacteria bacterium
CGGACATGCATATTCGCGCACGCTACCGTCAGGGAGCGTGAGTTTCACCTTGCCTGCCGTCTGTCTGCCGTCCGCCATGGGACCGATCCTCAATTTATTTTAGTCATCAAAAAACCCTCCCGCGGTCCGTGGGAGGGCTCCATGTCCAACATAAATACACGCCGGACGTCACGGACCCTCCCGCCAGGGAGACGTGGTTGTAATGGTGATCGTTATCATTATCGCGGCCAAATCACACATAACGCTTATATCTGAGTTTCGGCTCGGCGTGTCAAGGCGGTGAACGGGATGGCAGAGCAGCCACAACCGCATCGACATCGAGTAGTTCCAGCGCTTCCCTGCGGAGGATTGTGACGTTGGGTCCGCGCTGCGCACAAAGTGTTGGATCCGATTCGTCAGAATAAAGCGCCAGGCAATGACAGCCCGCAATGGCCGCCACGTGCATTGGTCCGGTATCATTGCCGATCGCCACCCAAGCGCAATATGACAGAGCGGCAAGGTCAAGTAGCGATGTCTGCCCCACAAGATTGCGCACGGCCGGGAGCCCCGATGAGATCTCCGCCGCAAGGCCAGTTTCCGACCCTGAACCAATCACGACTGGCGTAATGCCATTACTAGCCAGCTGCTCGGCAAGCGTGCGGAAATACGCAACCGGCCAACGCTTGGCCGGCCGGTGGTGCGCGCCCCCCGGAACCAATAGAGCAAATGGCTCGGGCACACCAAAGCGCGCAATATCCGCCGCCACACAAGAGAGATCTGGCGGTGGCACCGAATCAATGCCTGCCCGATTAAGCTGCTCAGCCTGGCGCTCCAGCGTATGCATAGAATCACGGCGTGGGTTGGTATGGGGGTGTGAGCAGCCCTTGGCTATACCCGACCATTCCGGCTTTGTGCCGGGCCAGAACAAGCGAAAGTAAAAGTTCGAGCGATCGGAGGTCTGCAAATCGTAGACGCGGGAAAAGCCGCCGCCGCGAATCTTTTTCCTTAGCGCCAGCCCGCCCGCCACATCAAATGCCGCGGGGCGGCGGTCGAGGCACACCTCGTCAAACCAACCGCCAACTCGCGCCATATCGGCGAAAGGCGGCGTAGTCAACAGAACGACACGACAATTGGAATGATGCTTACGAATAGCAGCGAAAGGCCCAGTCGCCTGCACGAAATCACCGAGCGCTCCAAGCTTGATGACCAAAATAGGACCGTCCGTCACCATCATCGTGCCGGCGGTCGCAGTGCCAGCATCTCCTCATAGACGTCGAGGGTTTTCGACGTCATGACGTTGGTGGAGAAGTTCTCGCGCACATTTGCGATACCACGATCGGCCATGGCCTGACGCGTGACCGGCGGCATGTCAAGCGCATGCGCCAAGGCCTTGGCAAGCTCATCGGGGTCGCCAGGTGGCACCAACCAACCGGTGCGTCCCACCATCACCAATTCGCGTGCGCCTCCATGGTCAGTCGCGATCACCGGACGGCCCATCGCTTGACCCTCGACAATCACCCGGCCAAAGGCTTCGGGATCGATCGAAGCCGAAATCACTAAATCGGTCAGCATGTAGGCGGCCGGCATATCATCGCAGTGATCTACAATTTGCACGATCGAATCGAGTCCCAGGCGTGTGACCTGAGCTTCGAGTTCGCGACGATAACCGTTCCGGCCCTGGTCCGACCCAACTAGGATGCAACGAACGTTGTCGCGGCCTAGGCGTGCCATAGCATCTATCAGCACGCTCTGCCCCTTCCACCGGGTTAAACGACCAGCCAGCATGACGACGGGCGCGCCGTCGGGGAGGCGCCAGCTGCGGGCAAGCTTGATGACCCGTTCAGCGCTGACTTGGGACGGGTCAAACCGCCGCAGGTCGGCACCCCGATGAATGACGCGCATCTTACGCACCGGCACGCCGTAGTGCTGGCGAATATGTCCGGCGATGAAGCTGGAGATGGCAATAACTAACTCTCCTTTCAACATTACGCCGTTATATCGACGCTTCAACCACGTCTCCGTGCCATACGTGCCGTGAAAGGTAGTGAGATAGGGCCGGCCAGTTTTCTTCGCTGCCCAGTATGCGCTCCACGCCGGCGCACGGGAGCGAGCATGCACTAGGTCGACCTTTTCAGTGCGAATTAGTTTAGCAAGCCGGTGGGCATTGGCCCAGACAGTCAAAGGATTCTTGCTGTCAAGCGGCAGCGTGATGTGTTGGGCCTTGGCCCTAGTGAGGTCGTGCTCCAATGGACCGCCCGCCGAAGCGACCAAGGCGCGACCTCCAGCTTCAATGATGGCTGCGGCCGTCTCAACGGTACCACGTTCAACCCCGCCGCTCTGCCCCATGGCAGGGAGCACTTGCAGAACGGTTATGTGCCGGGCAGCAGCGGAGGTGCCCAAGCCGAAAAGCCGGCCGTCCCCAGAATCAATCTGCGCGGAGCATTCCGTTCGTTCTCTGACGGTGGTATCTTCGATGCTTGCGTTCATTTTCCCGGCAGCACTATGACTGATGAAGTAGCCCCTGCGGCTCGGATATTAACACGCAACGATGGCGCTACAATCGCCTACCGCCACACCGCAGGGCGAATGCCCGGCGTTGTGTTCCTTATCGGCTTACGTTCAAACATGAATAGCGCAAAGGCGCTTTATGTGGAAGAGCATTGCCGCCACCAAAATCGGGCCTTTGTCCGCTTCGATTATTTTGCCCACGGCGAAAGCTCCGGTGACTTTCTTGAGGCCACTGTAGGGCGTTGGGTTCAAGATGCCCTCACCGTCATCGACGAGCTAACCGAAGGTCCACAGGTTCTCGTTGGATCTAGTATAGGTGGCTGGATAATGACCCTGGCAGCACTTGCCCGCCCGCACCGCATCGCCGGATTAATCGGCATCGCCGCGGCCCCCGATAGCACCACCGAACTGATACCAGGCCGCCTGACCGATGACATGAAGGCGGAATTGTCACGCAACGGAATCGTCTACAAGCCCAGTACCTACGATACCTATACCGATCCCTATCCTATAACCCAAAGGATGATCGATGATGGGGACCAACATCTGGTGCTGCGAGCTCCAATCCCACTCCACTGTCCGGTACGGCTGATTCACGGAACCGCCGATCCGGACGTGCCGTGGCAACACTCCGTCAAGTTGGCCGAAACACTGCGCAGCGCCGATGTCGAATTGCTGCTGGTGAAGAACGGCGATCACCGTCTATCGAAACCAGCCGATTTGGCAAGGCTTGGTAGAGTCTTGAATGATCTTTTTGATGTCATCGAAGCAGATTAGATGCCCTCTTCTACCTGCAATACGGCGCGCAAACCCTCGCGGTAGGTGGGATAGGAAAGGTCTACCCCAAGTTCAGACTTGATCCGGCCATTGTTGACAACGCGATTATCGCGCCAAAACGATTTCGCCATCGGCGACATCGTTTTCACAGCTTCTTCATAGGGCACCAACGGCAGGTGATCGATACCAAGCAATTCACAGGCATAGGCAATGACATTTGCGTGCTCGGCGGGTTTATCGTCACACACATTGAAGACAGGCCCGGCGAACGGTTTCTTCATCGCCGCAATCACGACTTTGACTATATCATCCACATGGATGCGACCGAAGAGCTGGCCAGGCCGGTCAACCCGTTGGGCCGTGCCCCCACGCACCCGGCCAAGCGCACTGCGGCCGGGGCCATAAATCCCGGCGAGCCGGAATATCTGAACAGGGAGATTATTTTCGGCAGCGAAATCCACCCACGCATTCTCCGCAGCCAACCGCCGGCAAGCCCGGTCCGAGATAGGCCTGGGCGAGCTGTTCTCGTCGACGAGGGCCCCGCCCCGGTCACCATACACACCGGTCGTCGATAGATAACCGATCCAGGCTGGTGCGGCGGCTGCTATAATATCACCGTAGCCATCAAGCCCAACATCACCAATATCGTCTGGCGGAATGGACGCAAGCACGTGAGTTGCACCGGCCAGTGCCGCAACGGCAGCATCGCTAAGCGGCTGACCTCGATTGAATGAGAAAAGGGCAATTTCGCCGTCAGCAGCGTTCTTAGGATTGCGGGATGTTCCTGCTATACGCCAACCGTCGACAATCAAACGTCGGGCCAGGGCCTGGGCCGTGAAACCAAGACCGAAGCAGAACAGGCGTCGCTGTACAGCGGACATAATGAATGCCTCCTGCGAAACGGCAGGTTTGCCGCCTCGTCGATGCGGGGCAATGCTATCGGTTCATACAGCAAGGGTTCAACGAATGATTTACCTTTACGTTCTCTTAATGCTCAGTCCCGTCGTCATCAGCATCCTTGCACACACCCACGGCGGCGCCAGTTGCGATCCCTATGCCCGATTGAAGCGTCTCGCGAGAAGAGCGGGCTGTTCTTCACCTGCACGAAGATCAGGCCTCCAAGGCCGCAGAGGACCTCTCCAACGTCCTCGATGCTGCCCCCTATAACGTCGCGACACTGGCACTAATGGAGTTCGGCTGGCTTAACCGACTCACCAGCAACACGGACGGTGCCCGGATGGATTGGCTGAGGGTTATTGAATTAGCGACAACTAGCGAGGC
>CAUZNJ010000198.1:0-4545 GCA_963580965.1 Alphaproteobacteria bacterium
TTCGGGCGGCGGTTCGAGCACCATGCCCCAGAAATCGAACCCGGTCGTTGCGGAGTACCTGGTGACGCTGGCGCGGCATAATGCGGGGTTGGTCGGCAATATGCATCAAGCGGCGATCCAGGAACATGAGCGCGGTGGGCCAGGCTGGCAGCTTGAATGGCTGACCCTGCCGCAGATGGTTATCTCCACGGCCGCGGCCCTGCGGCACGCCGACGTACTGTTCGCCGACGTTATTGTTGATGTGGCGCGGATGACAAAAACCCTGGATGATGCGCTCGGCCTGATGCTGGCCGAGGCGGCGAGCTTTGCTTTGGCGCACCACCTGCCGGCGGCGGATGCAAAATCCCTGGTGACCAAGGCCTGTCTTACGGCCCTTGGCGAAGGCCGCCAACTTATCGACGTGCTGAAGGAACGAACCGACGTTCCTGTGGATTGGGCAGCGCTCGCCGACCCCGCCAATTATCTGGGTGTCGCCGATCAGTTCATCGACCGCGCCTTGAAGGCTGCAGAGTAATGCCTGGAGGCGCTATTCTTCTTCTTGGCATTTGTTGACTGGAGGCATCATCGGCATTAGCCAGCTAAGCATTGCTGCCGTTGTCTTTCTGGCCGGCCATTTTGGTATTTCCAACACGCTGCTGCGGCCCATGCTGATCCAGAGGTTGGGTGAGAAGGCCTATTTGGGGCTTTATTCGGTTGCCGCCTTGGTCGCCTTCGTCTGGTTGATCATGGCCTGGTCCGACGCCTCCTACCAGCACTTATGGGACGCCACGAAATTCTGGAGCCATTTGCCCTATGGCGGTATTTTGATCGCCTGCTTTCTGCTGGTTGGCGGCCTGACGGTTGCTAATCCGTCGATGGTGGGAAAATCACTCGATGAAGGATTTGACGAGGATTGGCGTCCCAGGGGCATTCTTGCCGTGACCCGTCACCCGGTTATGTGGGCCATCGGCGTGTGGGCGCTGGCCCATTTGGGTGCCAACGGCGACATGGCGGCGCTGATATTCTTTGGCAGCTTCGCGCTGCTTGCGCTGAGCGGTACCGTTCTGATCGACCGTCGAAAGTCCGCACAGGATTCATCCCGGTGGGCCGGCATCGTCGCCGCCACGTCCAACCTGCCATTTCTGGCAATGATCCAGGGCCGGGCAAGGCTGCGCCTGGGTGAACTCGTTGTCCCGGTTGTTGGCGGATCGGCGCTTTGGACCGTGTTGATGGCCGCGCACGCCACGATCCCCGGCGTTGAGATGTCCCTGCCGGACCTGTGACGCGTCAGCTGAATACTTTTTCAACGCCGTAATACTGCAGCGCCGTGTAACCTGCGAATGCGCTGAGGAATAGCACGCCCACGGGTCTGCTGAGGCCCTTGCGGAAGAGTACGAAGGATAGCAGAACTGCTGTCACGCCCAGCATGAACCACAGGTCGAACACCATGATTTGTGGCGGTACCGTTAGCGGTGTAACCGCCGAGACCAGGCCCATAATGGCCAGCATGTTGTAAATGTTGGCGCCGATAATATTGCCAACAGCGAGGTCCGAATGCTTGCGCAGGGCGGCCACCACGGCGGTGGCCAGTTCTGGAAGGGAAGTGCCAATGGCGACAACGGTCAGGCCGATGACTTCTTCGCCAACGCCAAGGAACCGTGCGGCATCGATGGCGCCGGTAACCAATAGCTTGGCACCGATGATCACGGCGGTGACGCCGCCGGCGATGGCCAGAACCGCCAGCCACACGGACTTCGGGCCTTCCTCGGATTCTTCGGTCGCCTGGTTCGCCTCGGCGCTTTTGCTGCGTCGGCGCTCAGATATGTAGGCGTAGATGGAATAGACGATGAGGGCAGAGAACATCAATACGCCCTGCCAGCGATCGATGACCCCAGTCAGCGCCAACGCGCTGAACAACAAGGCCGATCCCATCATCACCGCAGAATCGCGATACAAAACTTTGGGGACGGTAACGATTGGTAGGATCACTGCGGAGGTGCCAAGGATCAGTAAGATGTTGGCGATGTTGGAGCCGACGACGTTGCCGACGGCGATGCCGGGCTGGCCTGCAAAGGCAGCTTGCAGGCTGACTACCAATTCCGGTGCTGTGGTGCCGTAGGCGACAATGGTCATGCCGATGATCATCGGCGAGATGTTCAGCCTGTTGGCTAACGAGACAGCGCCGCGAACCAGATACTCGGCCCCGAACAATAGCAACACAAAGCCACCGGCAAGCTGCAAAACCGTAATCATGCGAATATAGTCCTTCTGGGCGCGCTCACATTTGTGGGGTTACCGAGCATGCGGAATATGTCCGTCTGGAATATTCGGTGGCCCGTTGAGGATGGGTAAAAAACCCGCATCGAATCGCCATCGACAGTGCCTACTGCGGAGAGAAGGCGGGTGCAGTGAACCTGCAAAACCCTACCGGCGTCAAGGTCTTCCGAGATTTTTTCAGCTAAAATTTGGCGCGGCCTTTAAATTCACTATATTCATGGTCTCTATCGCCGCGGTAAAGGCTGTTTTAAGACAATTACTTGCCTAAATGACCTTGCCGCGGGCTGGCTGAAGGCGGCCGCTTCACCGGCGTTGGGGGGAGCATATTCACATGCTGGATAAGCTGCCGGGTGGATGGTAGAACGCGCGGCCATGACAGACCTCTCTCATATACGAAACTTTGCGATCATCGCCCACATTGATCACGGTAAGTCGACCTTGGCCGACCGTCTGATTCAATTCTGCGGCGGGCTGGCAGATCGTGAGATGCGGGAACAGGTGCTCGATTCTATGGATATCGAACGCGAGCGCGGAATTACTATCAAGGCACAGACCGTACGCCTTAACTACACGGCAAAAAATGGAGTTCTCTATCAGTTGAATCTGATGGATACCCCCGGTCACGTCGACTTCTCATACGAAGTTAGCCGTTCTCTGGCGGCCTGCGAAGGATCTCTCTTGGTTGTTGACGTGACCCAAGGGGTGGAGGCCCAGACGCTCGCCAATGTCTATCTCGCCATCGAAGCAAGCCATGAAGTCATTCCGGTCCTCAACAAGATTGATTTACCGGCGTCCGAGCCCGAACGGGTCATTGAACAGATAGAAGAAGTGATTGGCCTGGATGCCTCCGATGCCCTGATGATTTCCGCCAAGACGGGAAAAGGCGTACCGGACGTCCTCGAGGCCCTGGTTAGCTGCCTGCCGCCGCCGACTGGCGAAGCGGACGCATCGTTGAAAGCACTGCTGGTCGATAGTTGGTACGATCCCTACCTCGGCGTCATGATTTTGATCCGGGTCAAGGACGGTACGCTCAAGCGCGGCATGCGTATTCGAATGATGGCTGCTGGGACCGTCTATCAGGTCGACCAGGTCGGTGTTTTCTCGCCCAAGGCCACGCCTGTTGGCGAGCTGACAGCTGGAGAAATCGGCTATCTAACGGCCTCTATTAAGACAGTTGCCGATACCAACGTTGGCGATACCATTACCGAGGACCGGCGGCCGGCGGGACAGCCGCTTGCGGGATTTAAACCGTCCATCCCTGTGGTTTTCTGCGGTCTTTTTCCCGCCGATGCTAATGATTTTGAGGATTTGCGCGAAGCGTTACAACGCCTGCACCTGAACGACGCCAGCTTTCATTATGAGGCCGAGACATCGGCTGCTCTGGGGTTTGGCTTTCGTTGTGGCTTTCTCGGCCTTCTGCATCTGGAAATCGTTCAGGAACGGCTTGAGCGCGAATTTGATCTCGATCTCATCACCACGGCACCAAGTGTCATTTATCGCATCCACCTGACGGATGGTAATTTAGTCGAATTGCACAATCCCGCGGACATGCCTGATCCGGTGCGCATCGAATTCATCGAGGAGCCGTGGATAAAGGCAACTATCCTGGTTCCCGACGAGTACCTCGGTGGCATTCTCCAGCTTTGCACAGAGCGACGTGGTGAGCAGACCGACCTAACCTATGTCGGTGGCCGGGCTATGGTTGTCTATCGCCTGCCGTTGAACGAGGTCGTATTAGATTTCTACGATCGGCTAAAATCTGTCTCCCGGGGATATGCCAGCTTTGATTACGAGATGGCGGGGTATCTGCAGGCCGAACTCGTCAAGGTATCAATTCTAGTTAATGCCGAGCTGGTAGATGCATTGTCTTTCATCGTTCATCGCAGTCACGCGGAAGCCCGCGGCCGGACGATCTGCAAGAAACTAAAGGAGTTGATCCCGCGCCAGCTGTTTAAGATCGCCGTTCAGGCATCGATTGGCGGCTCGGTAATTGCCCGCGAGACCGTCAGCGCCATGCGGAAAGACGTTACGGCGAAATGCTATGGTGGCGATGTGACGCGCAAGCGCAAGCTCTTAGAGAAGCAAAAGGCGGGTAAGAAGCGTATGCGTCAATTCGGCTCGGTGGAAATCCCCCAGTCGGCATTCTTGGCAGCGTTGCGGACTGGTGAGGACTGACCGGGGTCTAGAAACGCCACTTCAGGAATCTCTCTGGGCCGGCTTTCTATGGTCATTCGAGCAAGGCTAAACCAGCGACTTGAATGGGCCCGGCAAGGGACCTTTCTCTTCTTC
>CAUZNJ010000199.1:0-4541 GCA_963580965.1 Alphaproteobacteria bacterium
ACCGCGATGATCATGTCGGCGTCCTTAGCACCTGCTCTTTCAAGTACATCCGGATGAGCAGCATGCCCCACTAGCCCTTGCACATCCACCGTATCTGATATGCGACGGATAAGTTCGGGCGACTGATCGATAACGATAACATCGTTATCTTCGAGGGCGAGATAACGGGCAATGCTGAACCCAACTTGACCCGCGCCACAAACGATGACTTTCATGATAAAGCCTTTATGTCTGTATATGGACGCACATCAGGGCCTCAATCATTGGTTTCTAGAACGTAGGCGATTGATTTCCGCGAGGCCAAGTGAGCGCATCTTGCGGTGCAATGCTGATCGTTCCATGCCGATGAATTCAGCGGTGCGCGAGATATTCCCATCGAAGCGGATAATTTGCGCTTCCAGGTATTCCCGCTCAAATAACTCACGCGCATCACGAAGCGGCAAGGAAATTATTTTGGTGTTTTTTTCAGGATGCATGGCGGACGGACTGCCATCAAAAATATCAGAAGGCAACATATCGGCACAGATTTGCGTGCCGGGATTGCCAGGCGCCAGAATCATCAACCGTTCAATCACGTTGCGTAACTCGCGGACATTGCCCGACCAGGCATATCGCTGCATTGCCCCCATGGCATCCTCGCCGATAAGGCGCGGCGGCAACCCAAGACTACGCGATGCACGTTCAATGAAATGTTCGCATAGAATGGGGATATCTTCGCGATGATTACGTAAAAGCGGAATCTCAACCGGCACGACGCTCAACCGATAATATAGGTCCTCGCGGAAAGAACCTTCTTTGATCAAAATCGTCAGGTTTTTATTAGTCGCAGCGATAACCCGAACATCGACCTCAACCCAGGTAATACCTCCAATCCGCTGAAATGTCTGCTCCTGTAACACTCGAACGATCTTGCCTTGGGTTTCGAGCGGCATGTCCGCGACTTCGTCCAGAAACAGGGTACCGCCGTGCGCCTGCTCGAAGGTGCCAACCTTCCCACCCGAATCGGCTCCGTCCTCAATGCCAAATAGTTGGGCTTCAACCCGTTGCGGATCCAGGCCCGCGCAATTGACGACTATGAACGGTGCCTGAGAACGACGCGACTTGACGTGAATCATCCGCGCTGCCACTTCCTTGCCAGTCCCCGGCGCGCCAGAAATTAGTATACGGCTATTAGTTGGAGCCACCCGTTCAATCGTCTGGCGAAGCTGAATAATCGCCGCCGACCGGCCCAAAAGCTCATCGTCGAGGCCGGCGCGCATTCGCAGTTCGGCATTTTCTAGACGCAATCGGGCAGCCTCCACGGCACGTTCTATAACCTGGATCATCCGATCTGCCTTGAACGGCTTTTCGATAAAATCGTAGGCACCATCACGAATGGCGGCGACCGCTGTACCGATGGTGCCATGACCGCTCATCATTACAACCGGTAGATCCGGATGCTTCTCTTTCACCACGCGCAGAATGCCCAAGCCATCGAGCTCGCTAGCATTAAGCCAAATGTCTAGAAGAATGAGATTTGGACGACGAGTCTCAATGGCGTGCAGTGCTTTCGTGCTGTTCGCGGCCTCCCGAGTCAGAAAGCCCTCATCTTCAAGAATACCTGCAGCCAGAGAGCGAATATCTGCTTCGTCATCAACAATCAGTATTTCATCTGCCATGGGTATTTTTTCCGACTTGTATACCGTCCGCTATGGCGTCAGACGTCGCCGCCCCTTCATCATGCCCGACCAACACATCGCCTTTACAGGCATCGCTATTGTCCGACGTTGTGAATACCATGGACACGCAAGCGCCGCCGCCCAGACGATCCTCCAGCAGCAGAATACCACAGTGATCCTCCATGATTTTTTTGACGATGGCGAGGCCAAGACCAGTCCCATTCTCCCGAGTCGTGACGTAGGGCTCCAGCAGTCGGTCCCGGTCACCGGGAGGCAAGCCTATGCCATTGTCTTCGATAGTAACTATTACAGGGCTCCCGCCGCCGCCGGATGCGGTTATCTCTATGAGGCCTAGGTAGCTTTCTTCACTTTGACTATTTATTTTTATAAAAATAGATTCCATTGAATTTTTAAGAATATTAGTGAAAACACGGTCAATTTGCCGTTGATCACAACAAAACATAATATCCGCATCCGGAAGGGACAGCTCAACGGTGACGCCCAGCTGTCGGTTACGTTCAAGAAAAACTGACCGACGAATGCATTCACAAAGGTTTTCCTCTTTCATAGACGGCTGCGGCATACGCGCAAATGAAGAAAATTCGTCAACCATGCGACCAATATTGCCGACTTGTCGGGTTATCGTCTCGATACAAGCCTCAAATGTTTCTGAATCCACTTCGATTTGCGTCAGATACTTTCTCCGCAAACGTTCCGCCGATAGCTGTATCGGCGTTAGAGGGTTTTTTATTTCATGGGCGATGCGCTGGGCGACATCGGCCCAAGCTGCCGTACGCTGTGCAGAAAGCAAATCCGTAACATCATCAAAGGTAACGACGAAGCCGATGATATTTTCTCCCTGCTGTTCGGTGCCAACTCGCACCATCAGGATTCGCGTATCGCCACCTCGGGAAAATCGAATTTCAGCCTGTTGTAGGCGGTCATTACGGCGGGAGGCGGCATCTAAAATATCAGCGATTTCCGGCATGAATTCGGTTAATAGCCGGCCAAGGAGTTCTCCAAGGTCAACGCCTAGCAATAAAGAGGCAGAACGGTTTGGAAGATGAATTCTTCCACTGGAATCCAGCCCGACAACCCCCGCCGAAACACCAGCCAGAACTGTCTCCGTAAACTGGCGGCGCTCATCGAGTTGACGGTTTGCATCGACGAGACCTTGCTGTTGGCCTTCCAACTGACCTGTCATTCTATTGAAAGCACGGCTTAATCCACCGATTTCGTCTGGAGATGACGATGTGCTGACCCGTGCTGTCAGGTCGCCCTTGCGCACTCTCTCCGCCGCACCAATTAGGGCGCTGATAGGTCGAGCCAATTGCGTCGCCACATTGAGGCCGACCCAAACCGCAGCCAGCAATAACAGCAATGCAACAACTACAAAAATCATGACAAATGTAATTTGAAACCCTTCGCGTTTGCGCTCAGCGCTCTGATATTCGGCAACCGCGCGGGCCGTCCGATCAATGCGTTCAAGCGCCCGCGGATCAACAAAACGGGCGACCACCAGATAGGCGCCGACAAACCTGTTCAGCTTGACCGTGGCGCGTATCCTGCTGTCTCCCTCGCCGGAGAGGACCACCACATCCCCCTTATCAGCTTGGTCTACGACTGCGCGCGGCATCGGCTCAAATTCAAGCGTGAAAGACAATGCAGAACGGGCCAGAACTTGGCCATTACTGTCAATCACCACGGCTTCTGACAGAGACCGCAGCTCGGCCTGATTCGACATGAACTTATTAAATTCTTGGGGACGACGAACCAGAATAGCGGCATCCCGGTTGAGATCATTCGCCATACCAAATGCATCCGCCCGAATGGTCTGGCGATGTTCGTGAAGGTACGCCTGGGCAACAATAAGTGATTCTTCGACAGCCGTGCGTACCCTTTCGCTGAACCAGTCCTGAATACCAAAATTGAGGTAAAAGCCAGAAAATATGGCCACGAGGATAGCCGGCGTGACAGCAATGACACTGAACATTACCACCAAGCGAGAGTGCAAGCGTGACCCCGCTAAACCCCTTCGCCTTTCCACCCATACCGATACGATGCGCACAATAATGATGGCGCTGAGTATCAGCAGCAAAATTGCATCAAGGTACAGAAATAAAAGAACAGCTTGAGCACCCTCGCCAAAAGGCGAGGTTTTGGTCATTGTTGCGAAAGTTCCTAGTCCGGAAACTACCGCGACGGCAGCCAATAAGTAGGCTAGCCGGCGCGGCAGGCGCAAGCGCCTTGACCAAAGCCTAAGGCGAATCAACCACCGAACCAGTCCTTTGTTTTTTGCGGTCAAAAAGTTTTGCATCTTGCCTTAGGTGTTACCGAAACAGAGTAGACGGCAACCAGAATCAGCGAATACCGCGAACCACAGGAATATTCAACTCATTGATCTTTTTTCGCAAAGTATTGCGATTGATACCAAGAACCTGCGCTGCCCGCACCTGATTGCCCCGGGTAACGTCCAGCATCAATGTTATCAACGGCCGTTCTATCTCGCGAAGAATGCGGTCGTACAACCCAGCAGCCGGCAAATTGCCCTCATGGGCAGCAAAGTACGCCGTCAAGTGGCGTTCCACGGAATCTGCCAGACCATCACTGGGCTGGGGTGCTGTCAGCGCCGCGGCATCCGCAAGTTCAGCATCAATGATATCTTCATTAATGACCTCCTCGGAGTAGAGAACACCCAGGCGTTGCACCAGATTTTCCAATTCGCGAACGTTTCCCGGCCATGAATACGCCTTCAAACGTTCTATTGCAGAGCCGTCAATGATCTTCCAGGGAACCCCCTCCTCGGCAGATTTTGCCTGAAAGGCGCGGATCAATTCGGGGATATCTTCGGCGCGTTCGCGTAACGGCGGGAGGCGAAGTGGC
>CAUZNJ010000200.1:0-4534 GCA_963580965.1 Alphaproteobacteria bacterium
AGAGGGCCACGTTGATGGCGTTGGTGATCTGACAATTACTATCACCAACTGAGACCAAACAGATATTCCAGTTCAAGGGCCCATTCCCGTTGGAAGGGCCCTTTTTCTTTGTTATTATAGCAAGTTAAACTACCGCAGCGTCGTCAAGCTAGGATTCCGACGCAGAATCCACAAAATTACCCATACGATCAACGATAATGGCAATCCCCGCACAGGCCAGGATCATCGTGACGATCACAGCAAATACTAAGCTCGTTGCACCCTGATCAATAAGCCAACCAAACGTGACAGGCGCAATAGCACTCCCCGTGCTGAGGCCCGTGCCGACAAATCCAAACACCTTGCCCGTCGCACCCGGCGGCGTGATGGCATTGACCATCATATCTCGGGCTGGGCGCATGATGCCAATGAACACGCCCCCGATCGCCATGGTGGCAAATAGGCCGAGGACGGGTAATGGCACGGCGCCCACCACGGCCAGACAGGCGGCTCCAACCAACATGCTGGCACTAACGGTAAAAACAGGGCGCTTCAATTTATCAACGATGAACCCGCCAATAGCCACTCCGACGAATCCAGCAGTTAGGAAAACGGTAAGTGCCGTGTTAGCGGTTGTGAGTTTGACACCAAACATATCAACTAGGGTCGTCACAGAAAATGTTTGAATGCCGGTAATGGAGAGCGCAAGCAGCAAAAAGAACGAAAGCATAACAAGGATACGGGGGCTCGTCAGAACCCTAATATCCGTCCCCTCATTAGCCTCAACCTTGCCCTTGGCAGGGACGTCACCGGTACGAAGAACTTTGCCAAAGATCATCATGGCGATACTGACGGCAATACCGGCCGCACCTATACCGATGAGGGCGCCATGCCAGCCCCACAGAGCCGCCATCGCAACCATGAGAACCGGCGCGGCAGCAAAGCCCAGGTTGCCCGCCAGCAAGTGAAAACCGAAAGCCTTTCCTAAGTGACGGTCATCCACGGATGCGGCAAGGACGGCGTAATCTGCGGGATGGAAAACGGAGTTCCCGACGCCCGCTAAAGTCGCCATAGCAACCATCAACCAATAAGAATCAACGAGCCCGATAGCGCCCATACTGCATGAAATGAGCATCATGCCGGTGGTCAATGTGACGCGTGCGCCCATTCGATCTACCAAAATACCTGACGGAATTTGACAGACACCCGTTGCAACGTGAAAGACTGTTACAAGAAGGCCTAGTGCGGCATAGCTAACCCCCAAGTCCTCCTTGATCAGAAAGAATAGAGGCGGCAAAGTGAGCATATAGATATGACTCATGGTGTGGCCGGAGCCGACCAGAGCGAACGCCATCGTCCGTTCTCTATTTGTCAAAATTGTCTTGCAGGGCTGCGTGGCTTTGGCAGTCATAAGCTTGGAAGTCCGAGATAAGGGCCGTATGGGTATATGTCGACGATAGCTTCCCAATCGACAGGGGTCGAGAATATGCTCAGCGCCATGGACAGGTAAAGAATAGTATTTGCGTAATCAATGCTGACAAGTGAAGAGTAAACGCAATGAAAACCCGCAGACTAGGCCAGAATGGTCCGCACATTTCGGCAGTTGGCCTCGGTTGCATGGTCATGGCCGGCGACTACGGCCCAGCAGCAGAAGCTGATTCCATAGCCACCATTCACCGGGCGCAAGATATTGGTATCACATTGCTCGACACTGCGGACTTTTACGGTCGCGGCAGCAATGAGATTCTAATTGGCAAGGCATTGCAGGGTCGGCGAGACCGCAGCTTTCTGGCTACTAAATTCGGCAACATCATCAAGGCGGATGGAAAACAGGGTGTGAACGGCAAGCCCGAATATGTGCCCGAGGCATGCGATGCCAGCTTAACGCGCCTTGGAATCGATCACATCGATCTCTACTATCTTCATCGCCCCGACCCAGAATTGGATATTGTTGAGACGGTCGGCGCCATGGCAAAACTCGTCGAACAAGGAAAGGTCCGCTATCTTGGCCTCTCCGAAGTGTCCGCCGAATCCTTGCGCCGCGCCCATGCCATTCACCCCATTGCCGCGCTACAGTCCGAGTACTCCCTGTTCACCCGAGATCACGAAAAGACGACAATCCCTGTCTGTGCCGAACTGGGAATCACATTCGTGCCCTACGCACCTCTGGGTCGATCCCTGCTAGCTGACGTCGTTACCGGACGGGACGAATTGGTAGAGGGCGACAAACGCCACCAGTTCCCCCGCTTCAGCGAAGAAAATCTGGACCGTAACGTGGAATTACTGGCACCTTTGCGCGATATTGCGAAAGCGGCTTCTTGCAGCGTTCCCCAGGTGGCGCTTGCGTGGCTGCTGTCACGAGGCGAGAATATAGTGCCGATCCCAGGAACCCGACATATTCCTCACCTTGAAGCAAATGCAGCGGCGACTGACCTAGTTTTCAGTCAGGCTCATATGGACCAGCTAGATCGCGCCTTCGCCCCCGGCGCAGCTGCCGGTCCGCGCATGAGTGCCGACCGCATTGCCCGCGCTGGACGCTGATCATGGGCAACAGGTCGAGAAGGGTTCCCCCTAATATCAATTAGTCCGAAAGATCAACCAAGCCATAGACTCATTCTCTGACCCAAAACCGCGGCCGCGATCTCTAGGGATCATTATTCCTGCAGCTTGCTATAAGCTTCCGCAAAACATGAAGAGCGCAGTATGAAAATTCGCCGTCTGGGTCACAGTGATATCGATGTCGGTGCCGTCGGGCTCGGTTGCATGGTAATGGCTGGCGACTACGGCCCTGTTGGCGAAGCAGAT
Source organism: Alphaproteobacteria bacterium (assembly GCA_963580965.1). Classification (GTDB taxonomy): domain Bacteria; phylum Pseudomonadota; class Alphaproteobacteria; order Rhodospirillales; family CAMCUA01; genus CAMCUA01. Next base: position 2,785 of record CAUZNJ010000200.1, read on the forward strand.
GCAATTGCCACAATGCACCGGGCGTTAGATATAGGCGTCAACCTTTTCGACACTGCCAACGTATACGGCAAGGGTAGTAACGAGACTTTAGTCGGCAAGGGCCTGAACGGACATCGCGACAAGTGCGTTCTAGCAACCAAATTCGGCAGTGTTCACAAACCGGACGGTACGCGCGGCCTGAATGCCAAGGCTATCTACGTGCCGCAGGCCTGCGACGAAAGCCTCCAACGGCTTGGCATCGATCATATCGACCTTTATTACCTGCACCGTCCCGATCCAGAGGTTGAGATTGAGGAGACCGTCGGTGCAATGGCGCGCTTGATCGAGGCCGGTAAGATCCGTCATATCGGCCTCTCGGAAGTATCCGTGGAAACCTTACGGCGCGCACACGCAGTCCACCCCATTTCAGCCCTACAATCTGAATACTCACTGTTCACCCGCGACCACGAACAGACGACGATCCCAGTCTGCAAGGAGCTGGGGATCACATTCATTCCCTATGCGCCGTTGGGGCGCGCCATGCTGGCGGATACGATATTGGGACCAAAATCGTTGGGTGACGGTGATAAGAGGCTGCAGTTTCCTAGGTTCAGTGAGGATAACCTAGAGCGCAACCAGAAACTTCTCACCCCCCTGAAAGATATAGCAGCACGACACGGCTGCACTCCTGCCCAGATATCACTCGCCTGGATTCTATCTCGTAACGATAATTTCATACCCATTCCCGGCACCCGCCGCATTGCCCATGTCGAGGCAAATTCAGCAGCGACAGACATTGCCCTGGACAATGCAGACATCAGGAAACTTGATAACATCTACGCACCCGGTATCGCCGCCGGACCACGAATGTCGGAATGGCGCATGGCACGCTCTGGACTATAGACATCGTCTAATCAGAGAGGAATAATCGATGGCATTCCAGAACCCAAGTCATAGAAACATCAAAGTTTCCGCCAGAAGGCTTTGCTCTATTGATTTGTAGGAGTCCTACGATGCAGCGGCTAACCCTTTAAAGGGAAAAGAATTTCTTTGCGGTATAACAAGAATTAATTGGAGGAAACATCATGAAGATTACAGGTTTTGATCTGCTTTATGCTGGCGCCGGATGGCGCAATTTATCGTTTCTAAAAATAACGACGGACGAGGGCTTGGTCGGCTGGTCTGAGTTTCCCGAAGGCAATATAGGTCAAACGTTAACGCCGCTCATCCGTCACTTATGCCCAAGTATCGTTGGCAAAGATCCGCGCAACGTGAACGCAGTGATCGAGGAACTTCGCAAGACGACCTGGGGCGTAAATATTGGCGCAGTACCACGGGCCATCGGCGCCATCGAGAACTGCCTCATGGATATCGCTGCGAAAGCCTTGGGTGTGCCAGTTTACGAGATGCTGGGTGGCGCCATTCGCGACAAAATTCGCATGTACTGGTCGCACTGTGGCTCGTATCACGTGACGCATCCGAAGGAATTGGGCGTTGACCCAATCCTAACACTCGACGATGTCAAGGCGCTGGGCAAAAAGGTCAAGGAAAGCGGCTATCATGCTCTGAAATCAAACCTAATGGTATTCGGCAAGGGCAAGCCATACATGTACCGCCCGGGCTTCATCGGCGGCGCCGGCGATCCGGACCGAAACCCGGTACGGACAGCCATTAACGCCGCCGTCGATCAATTCACCGCCTTCCGCGAGGGCGCCGGGCCTGAAATTGGCTTGAAGCTCGACATTAACTTCAATTTTCGTACCGAAGGATT
>CAUZNJ010000201.1:0-4519 GCA_963580965.1 Alphaproteobacteria bacterium
ATGCAGTGTCCGCCTACACCCGGGCCCGGCTGCAAGATATTTACGCGTGGATGAAGATTGGAAAGTCGGATCAGTTCCCAAACATTTATTTTCTGCCTATCACACAGGACAGAAAGTTCGTTGGCCAGCGCGATATTTACATCACGGAAGGCATTCTCCGAAAGTTTAGCCATTTCGGCAGTACGGGCATTCGTCAGGTGAATTTCGCCCTTAACAAAAACTCGATACAGCGCCATGGCAGCTTGGGCGCATTTACGGGTGATGCCCCCTATAATGCGTGAATTGTCGACAACCTCACGCAGTATCTGGCCCGGCAATACTCGCTCAGGGCAATGCGCGACACGTATGTCTGACAATTCACCTAGCTGGTGTGGAAAAGTTAGGTCCGGTCGGTAATCAGCCAGCCAGTGTGAAAGCTGTTCTGTCGTGCCGACAGGTGAAGTCGATTCCAGGATGACTAGATTAGTCTTTTCCAGGAACGGCGCGATAGCTTTCGCCGCAGTCTCGATATAGGTGAGGTCCGGCACATGGTCGTCTTTAAATGGCGTAGGAACCGCAAGGATGAAAGCATCTGCGCGTTCAGGAGCTGTTGTGGCGCACAATCGGCCCGCTTGAACCACCTTACGTAGCAGAACATCCAGATCGGGCTCTACAATATGCGGCTTTCCCTGGTTAATGCTTTCTACGGTCGCTGGATTTATATCCACACCGATAATATCAATGCCATTATCCGCAAAGACGGCCGATGTAGGCAGTCCAATATAACCCATCCCAACGACACACACGCGGCTGAAGCTCATGAACCCGTGCTCTCCTGCATCAATCTTTCAACTATGCGCCCGGCGGCATGGCCATCACCAAATGGATTTCTGGCTGTTGCCATCGCGTTATAGGCGGTCTGATCGTCTAAGAGTTCGCTCGCTGCAGCAATAAGACCCTCGCTTGATGTACCAATCAGGCGTGCCGTACCAGACTCGATTGCCTCCGGCCTCTCTGTCGTGTCACGGGTTACCAATACAGGCTTGCCCAATCCAGGTGCTTCTTCCTGAATCCCTCCAGAATCAGTAATAATCATATAAGATTTTCGCATCAGGTACACAAAAGGTAGATAGTCCAGAGGGTCTATCAAATGCACAGCCGGACTGCCAAGGAGGACAGCCTTTGCTATTTTCTGAACATGGGGATTGAGATGAACGGGGTAAATAATTTGTACGTCATCACGACGAGCAATCTTAGCCAGTGCAGTACAAACCCGAGCCAACCCGCCTTCAAAATTCTCGCGCCTGTGACCGGTTACCAGAATTAGCCGCTTCGCCGGGTCAATAAAGTCGAAGCGATCGGAAAATTCTGCATCCAACGCGGCGTCTTCGGAAAATCGTTTTGCAACCCATTGCAGGGCGTCAATGACCGTATTGCCAGTCACGAGCTGTACATCGTCGGCAACACCCTCGCGACGCAGGTTTTTTGCTGCAATCTCAGTCGGAGGAAAATGTACGCTAGCGAGCTGGGTAAGCAGCTTGCGATTCATTTCTTCTGGCCAGGGTGATAAAATATTGCCGGTACGCAGCCCTGCCTCTACATGGGCAACCTGGACCCGCCGGTAGAAGGCTGCTAATGCACCGGAAAACGCCGTTGTCGTATCGCCTTGCACGATTAGCCAATCCGGCTGGAATTCATCGATTACTCGACCCAAACCATTCAGGACAGCGGTTGTTATATGAGTTAGGCTTTGACCCGGCTTCATAATGTTAAGGTCGAATTCGGGCGTCAGGCCGAATACTTCCATCACTTGGTCTAGCATCTCGCGATGCTGGCCTGTCACACACATCGCATGCTCAACAGCGTGCGCGTCAGCAAAGGCCAGAACGACTGGTGCTAGCTTAATGGCTTCGGGACGCGTGCCAAATACAGTCAGAACTCGCAAGGATATACACCAAACCGTTAATGGAGCGACTACTAGAGTAGGGTCTGCAGCAAATTAATCAATTTGCTCCGGCTTAAAGTCATAAAGAATTCGTAATAATTTCAAAGTCAATTGGCCTTGTCCGGTCTGCTACACTTCCATTTATGCCTGAATATAACGCCTTAGTCAGTGCTCAAATTGATGGCGGGGCATGCGCTTGGCATCCAAGTACCACAACTAAAATTTAGTTTCTCCCAAGCGTATCCACTCACCGTACTGATTTTCCATTATCGTTTAGAGACAATTGCTGCCTCCTTAAGCGTGGTTCCCTCTTCATTAATTTTTCTAACAAACGTCGCCGCCCAGTCACAACAAATGTAATCAGCCAATTGTTCTTAATCTGCCTCGACCCGAAGAAAAACCAGAACGCTAAAAGAAGCGCAATCAGGGAAGACGCACCACCCGGCGACCGGCTATAGTAAATCAACTATTATTAATCGCCCCATTTAGGAGGCAGGCGTCATGAGCGAGGATTTTGGACCACGACCACTTAATGGCAAGGTTGCACTCCTGACAGGAGCCGTTCGCCGTAATGGTCTTGCGGCTGCCCATGCTCTGTCGCGAGACGGAGCTGCTATTATTATCAATACTCGAAAGTCCGTCGAGGCTGGTGAGGCAGCCATCGCATCCATTAAGGAGCGTGGCGGCCAGGCGAAACTTATAACGGCTGATATCACCGACGAGGCGCAGGTCAAGACCATGTTTAAAACGGCGATCGATACGTTCGGCAGTCTCGATATTCTGATTAATAATGCCGCCGACCGCACACGCAAACCATTCCTCGACGTTACATACGCCGAGTGGCAGCACTATGCTCATAACGTTACCAACGCGGCCTTCCTGTGTTCGCGAGAGGCTATTCCCCACATGCTGGAGGCTGGCTGGGGCAGCATAGTCAATATTGCCGGTATCAATGCCTTTATCGGCACACCCGAATGTGAGGCGCTTTGTGTTGCCAAGGGCGGGTTGATCGCGTTCACCAAATCCTTAGCCCGTGAATTCGCACCCAGAAACATCCGCGTCAACGCAGTCGCGCCGGGACGAATTGGCGGCGCTGGGGCTCAAATTTTCAGCGTTCCCGCGCCAAAAGAGCAAGATGCACAGTTGAGTAAGCCTGCCCCCGGCATTCCAGTCGGCCGAGAGGGGTATCTCGAAGAAGTGGCAGAGACCGTGCGCTGGCTGTGCCAGCCATCACAAGGTTTCATCACAGGCATGACGCTGCACATCAATGGCGGCGAGTACTTACCGTAATCAATAAAACAATTACAAACTGGGAAGGTACGATGATAAAATTACCATCTAGAGGCACTCTCGAAGGCAAGGTTGCCCTGTTGACAGGAGCCGTAAGGCGCAATGGTTTGATGTCCGCGCTGGCCTTGGCAGGAGATGGTGCTTCAATCGTTATCAATACATTGAAGTCCGTCGAGCAAGGCGAAAAAGCAGTCGCTAAAATCAAAAATGCCGGTGGCAAGGCTATTTTCATCCAAGCCGACATCACCGATGAAGCCCAAGTCAAAGGTATGTTCAAGAAGGCAGTTGACGAATTTGGCAGTGTCGACATTCTGGTCAATAATGCCGCCGACAGGGTAGGAATGCCCTTTCTTGAAACCAGCTATATCAACTGGCAACACTATGCCTATCACGTTATCAGTGGTGCATTTTTATGCAGCCAGCAGGCTATCCCACTTATGCAGAAAGCTGGCTGGGGCAGTATCGTTAATATCGCCGGCATTAACATGTATGTAGGCACACCGGAACGCGAAACCCTATGCGTAGCCAAGGGTGGCCTAGTTGCCTTAACTAAATCCGTTGCCCGTGAATTTGCTGAACAAAACATTCGGGTTAATGCAGTGTCTCCCGGCCGCATTGGAGGAGAACGGTCGGCAAGTGCCGACCCAAAAGACGCCAGTCGTGTTGCCGAAGTTCCTGTTGGTCGACAGGGATATTTGGAGGAAGTCGCTGAAACCGTACGCTGGTTATGTCAGCCCAGCCAGGGATTCATAACTGGTCAGACCATCCATGTGAATGGTGGCGAGTACATGCCATAATCGCTGCTCGTTAAGCGGGGAGCGTGCCATAGCGTGCTAGCTACGATACTAGGTAGGCCAACAGGCGTTACCTGACCTGTTTCCCCAACGTGACCAGGCTTAATCTCCAAACGCGATGACATATAGACCGCGGGGCGGCATTACCTTAGGCGCTAATTTTCCAAGAATAGCTGGAGCAAATAAGTATGGCCAAAAGCCTTAAGAAACTGGAAGACCTGCGTAGCCACCGTTGGTACGGCGTCAAGGACCTGCGCGCCTTCGGCCATCATTCGCGCACGTTACAAATGGGTTACGACCGGGAAGATTATGAAGGCAAGCCGGTAATAGCTATTCTTAACAATTGGAGTGACATGATGCCGTGCCACTTCCACTTTAAGCAGAGGGTGGAAGAGATTAAACGCGGCGTTTTTCAAGCAGGTGGCTTTCCCATTGAGATCCCGACAATGGTGCTTTCGGAGCCCATGCAAAAACCGACGACGATGCTTTACCGCAACTTGCTGGCTATGGA
>CAUZNJ010000202.1:0-4494 GCA_963580965.1 Alphaproteobacteria bacterium
GTGCACTTTGCTCGCACCAAGGATGGCCAAGACGTGGCTGTTAAAATTCTACGTCCAGACATCGAGATCGCCTTTGCGAGAGACATCGACCTATTTCAGTGGTTAGCCGAGCTTGCGGAAGAAGCCAATACCGATCTCAAACGACTGCGACCGCTAGAAACCGTCCGGACTATCGCGGAGACGGTAACGCTGGAAATGGACCTTCGTTACGAGGCAGCGGCAGCGGCAGAACTGGCTGAAAACTTCGAAGGCGACGAAACGTTTCATGTCCCCGCAGTTGACTGGAAACGCACAGGCAGGCGAATCCTGACAACGGAATGGGTCAACGGCATACCACTTAACGACCGGACCGCTATTGTCGCCGCGGGCCATGATCCGCTGGCCATTTTGGCCATCGCCGCTAATTCGTTTTTTCTGCAAGTTTTTCGCGATGGCTTTTTTCACGGCGACCTGCACCCCGGCAATCTATTCGTCCGCAAGGATAGCGCTCTTGTGGCCGTGGATTTTGGCATCATGGGCCGTATTAATCGACAAGATAGGCGGCACCTCGCCGCGCTTCTGCTGGCATTCATGACTGGCAATTATCGCCGCGCAGCTGAGGTTCATTTTGATGCCGGCTGGATCCCATCAACACGTTCTATCGACGCATTCACCCAGGCATGCCGATCGATTGGCGAACCGATCCTCGATAAACCCCAGAACGAAATCTCCATTGCCCGGCTGCTTGCACAGCTCTTTCAGGTTTCCAAATCTTTCCAGATGGAAGCCCAACCGCAACTTCTCCTGCTGCAAAAAACCATGTTGGTCGCAGAGGGCAGCGGGAGACTACTGGCCCCAGAAGCCAATATCTGGTTGCTTGCCCGGCCGCTCATTGAGAAATGGGGGGCCGATAACCTTAGCCCCGAGGCGCACCTGCACGAAACGGCACAGGATATTTTCCAGACACTGCAGAAACTTCCTATCTTCATCGATAATGTTGGAAAGATCACCCAGTCGATAGCCGGCGGCGGCGTACGACTGCATCCAGATACAATCCAGGCAATGCGCGCCGGACAAAGAACGCAATGGGGCAGGCGCATATCACTGGTCATGCTAGCAATCGCGGCACTCTTTTTGCTTTCCTGACCCAGCACTCCAACCTTGCCCGTAAATTAGTTCTCGGATAATTTAATCACACTTAAATTAGTGGGGTACATTTTGTTTTGCTAGAAATCAGTGGAAAAAAGGTGCTGTTGGTGGTGTCCGGTGGGATTGCCGCTTACAAATGCCTAGAACTGATCCGCCGCCTGAACGAGCAAGGCATCAAGGTGCGCTGTATTCTGACCACAGCAGGCGCCCGCTTTGTTACGCCGCTATCGCTTTCCGCCATCAGTGGCGAGCGGGTCTTCGGTGATTTGTTCTCCTTGACCGACGAAAGCGAGATCGGCCACATTCGCCTTTCACGAGATACCGATTTGGTTGTTGTTGCGCCGGCCAGCGCCGACATTCTAGCCCGCATGGCCGCCGGCTTGGCCAACGATCTGGCGACGGCCGCACTTCTGGCGACCGACAAGCCCGTCCTAATAGCCCCGGCTATGAATTCGCGCATGTGGGATCACCCCGCAACCCAAGCCAATCTTTGCCTGCTCAAAGGCCGTGGCATTATGCGGGTTGGTCCCAACCAGGGCGAGATGGCGGAACGTGGTGAGGCTGGATGGGGCCGCATGGCAGAGCCGGCAGAGATTTTCCAGGACATCGTCGCATTCTTCGGCCGCAGTAACCGGCTGAAGGGGCTGCGATGTCTAGTGACAAGTGGACCGACCATGGAACCCATCGACCCCGTGCGGTTCCTTGCAAATCGCTCCTCCGGTCGACAAGGTCATGCCATTGCCGCCGCCCTCACGGCAATGGGCGCGGATACAACCCTAGTTTCAGGGCCGACCCACCTGCCAGACCCAACGGGACTGACGACCACACACGTGGAGACAGCCCGTGAGATGTTAGCTGCGTGTCAGGCCGCCTTGCCCGTCGACATAGCGGTCTGCGCCGCAGCCGTAGCCGACTGGCGCCCCGCAGAAGAGGCGGATCAGAAAATTAAAAAGCAGTCTAGTCACGGTGCCCCGGCCCTGCGGCTAGTCGAAAATCCTGACATCCTTGCCACACTTTCCGCCGCCGGCCCTAAGCGTCCACGGCTTGTTATAGGGTTCGCCGCCGAAACCCAAGCAGTCGAAGAAAATTCCTTCCTCAAGCGCCAAACAAAAGGATGTGACTGGATTCTAGCCAACGATGTTTCGGCAGGTTCCGGCACATTCGGCGGCGACGACAACACCGTACAGTTAATCACCGCCGAGGGTTCCGAGCGTTGGCCTACGATTAGCAAGCAGGCGATAGCCGAAAGGCTGGCGGAGCGCATCGCCGAGACGATGGGGACGGCATCATGAGTGACACGTCGGTGGCGATCCTTCGACTCGCCCATGGCACGAATCTGCCTCTACCTGAATACGCCACAACCGATTCTGCCGGTGTCGATCTCCTCGCGGCTCTACCCGCGCCCATTGCCTTAAAACCAGGAACGCATAAGCTCATCCCAACAGGAATTTCCATCGCGCTACCGACTGGATACGAAGCTCAGGTCCGGCCAAGGTCCGGCCTTGCCACACTACATGGCGTCACCGTGCTGAACAGTCCAGGCACAATCGATGCTGATTATCGGGGAGAGATCTGTGTCATCCTGATCAACCACGGCCAGGAAACATTCACCATTGAGGTCGGCATGCGTGTTGCCCAGATGGTGATTGCACCGGTGTCCCGTGTTGGCTGGCGTGAAGTTACAGAATTGCCCGTTACCGTTCGCAGTAGCGGCGGCTTCGGTTCGACAGGCATAACAGCCGGCATCATAAAGCATGGAGGAGATGAACCGCCATGCTGAGGCTTTCAAAGAAGATGCTATTCGCCATCGAGGCCGTCCTCGATATTGCCTACCATGCCAACGGTGAAACTGTACAAAGTCGCGAGATTACGAGGCGCCAGGGCATCCCCCGGCGCTATTTAGAGCAAGCTTTGCAACAACTGGTGCGAAGTAGAATCCTGGTCGGAGTGCGCGGGCCGCGCGGCGGCTATCTACTAGCCAAGGAGCGTCGGCGCACGACCGTCGGTGAGATTGTCCGTGTGGTGCACGCCATGGAAACAACGGACGACCCGCTTATTCACAGCTTCGGATCGCCACTAGCCCAGATGGTGGTCCGCCCTCTATGGTTGGAACTCCAAGAAGGCGTGATGGTGAAGCTGGAATCTGTGACCATCGAAGACCTTTGTTCACGCGCTGGTTTGGCCGGAATCGCTAGCGAGGTCCGACAAAGCCTAGATTTTTCTATCTAATCCTCGCTACCAATGAGAGTGCGGCCCAATGAATAGCAGCGAACTGCTCCGCACTATCCCCACGATCACGAGCCCAGGTCGAATCTACGATTCCATTCTAGAAACGGTTGGCAGCACACCCCTGGTACGGCTTTCACAGCTACGTCGCGATACGGGTTGCCATGCGGAACTTCTAGCTAAGTGCGAGTTTTTTAACCCTCTATCGTCGGTCAAGGACCGTATCGGTATGGCAATGGTGGAAGCGGCAGAGGCCTCTCGCTCCATCGGGCCTGGCTCTGTCCTAGTGGAACCAACATCGGGCAATACAGGGATCGCCCTAGCCTTCGTTTGTGCTGCCAAGGGCTATCGATTAATCCTCACAATGCCGGAGAGCATGTCGATTGAACGACGAAAAATGCTGACGTTCCTTGGCGCCGAACTAGAGCTAACGCCAGCTACCCGCGGCATGTCGGGAGCCATCGAACGCGCCGAGCAGCTTGTCGACGAGATCCCCGGCGCAGCCATGCTCCAGCAATTTCGTAACCCGGCCAATCCGGCCATTCATCGAACCACCACCGCCGAGGAAATCTGGCGCGATAGCTGTGGGATGGTCGACGTCGTCGTAGCAAGTATCGGCACGGGTGGCACCATCACCGGGGTCGGCGAAGTGCTCAAATCACGCAAGCCGTCCATGCGCATGATCGCAGTCGAACCGGAGAATAGTCCCGTTCTCTCCGGCGGCGAGCCGGGGCCACACAAGATTCAGGGGATTGGCGCTGGATTTGTCCCAGGCGTTCTTAACCGCGACATTGTCGACGAGGTGATATGTATTGCCAATGAAACTGCCTTCGCCATGGCGCGCAGATTAGCGCGCGTCGAAGGTATTCCTGTCGGGATCTCCTCCGGCGCTGCGCTTGCCGCAACACTAGAAATCGCCGAGCGGCCGGAAATGGCGGGAAAGATAATCGTCGTCGTGCTGCCTGATTTCGCCGAGCGCTATCTATCCACGCCCTTGTTTAGCAAACCTGAGTAAAAATACTTTCCATGGTCAACGCCCCTTACGATTTCAGCGAAACCCAAATTCGGCGCTATGCCCGACATATTCTGCTACGCGAAGTTGGTGGCGACGGTCAGGCCAAACTGCTGAGAGCGAAGGTT
>CAUZNJ010000203.1:0-4454 GCA_963580965.1 Alphaproteobacteria bacterium
TGTATTGCGCGCGGCTAATGGACGCGAGGTGCTCATCGTAAATACGCACAAGGATCGGGAGAGTGGCGCGTCTCTTCATGCGCCCGCCGAAGGCTCTGTCCCTTTTTTAGTGGGCGAAATTGTCACCGCCGAAATCGATTGGGAACGTCGTCATCGCCTGATGCGAATGCACACGTGCCTGCATTTGCTCTGCGCGGTGATCGATGGTGGCGTCACTGGCGGCTCCGTGGGGACTGATAAGGGTCGGTTGGATTTTAATCTTCCAGACACGTCTTTAGATAAAAATGCCATAACCTCGTCGCTGAATGATCTGATTGCAGCAGACTATCCACTAACTGCGAGTTGGATTGATGATGCCGAGCTCGATGCCAGTCCGAATCTAGTGAGAACCATGTCGGTCAAGCCACCGTCTGGCCAAGGTCGGGTTCGGGTCATCGATATTGCCGGTGTCGATATACAGCCGTGCGGCGGTACCCATGTTCGCTCGACGGGGGAGGTGGGGCCTGTGCGTATCGGTAAAATCGAGAATAAGGGCCGCCAAAATCGTCGTATTAACGTATACTTCGATGATGGAACGTGAACAATTGGTTGATTCTTGCGAGCTGCGCGGTACGCGTGTTGCGATATTTTTTTAGGGGGTGCTCAATGATTTATATTAAGTTCCTCAAATAATAATTCCTAGAGCTCGCCGCCGGCTTTCCATAGCCTGCCGCTCAAGATGCATCACACTATCACGATATACGCTCTCCTAAATCTGTGGAAAGCCGACTATCGGGCCCTGGCGTTGGTTAGTCGCCAATCCACTCGACGATGGTAGACACACCCATACCGACACCAACGCATAAGGTGGCGAGGCCGTAAAAGGGGCGTGGCATGCTGGCTGAGCGGCGCTTCATTTCGTGGATCAGGGTGACCAGAATGCGCGAGCCCGAACAGCCGGTGGGATGGCCGAGCGCGATGGCACCGCCGTTGACGTTGGTGTGTATCGGATCCATACCGATCCTGCGCATGCAGCCGATAGCCTGGGCGGCGAAAGCTTCGTTGATCTCGAACAGGCCAATGTCTTCAATCTTGAGGCCGGCTTTGGCCAGTACCTTCGCCGTGGCTGGTACAGGACCGTAGCCCATGACACTGGGGTCGACGCCGGCGGAAGCGGAGGCTATCCAGCGCACCATAGGCTTCATGCCGCGCTTTTCGGCTGTTTCGCGGTCAGCAAGCAACACGGCTGCAGCGCCGTCGTTGATGCCGCTGGAATTGCCGGCTGTCACCGTGCCGCCCTTGCGGAATGCGGGGCGCAGTTTGGCGAGATCATCCAAAGAAGTGGAAAGTTCAAAATGCCCATTGTCGCGGCGATAGCGCGGGTGCTCGTCGGTGTCGACAATGGTCATGCCCTTACGGCCCGATACCTCGATCGGGAGAACCTCATTCTTGAAACGGCCGGCATTAAGCGCATCGACGGCGCGGCGATGGCTTTCGACCGCAAAGACGTCCTGCTCCTCGCGAGTAATCTGCATCTCATCGGCGATATTTTCAGCAGTTTCGCCAAGGCTGATTATGGGGTACAGCGCGTCCATCTTGGGATTGTTGTAGCGCCAGCCGACAGTGGTGTCCCACATGCGTGGGGCCGTAAAGGTTGGTACTTTTTCCGGCTTCGGCACGCTCCATGGCGCCCGGCTCATGCACTCGACGCCGCTGCCTATATACATCTCGCCATCGCCGACCTGGATCAGCTTAGCTGCAAGATTGATAGCATCCAGGGCTGACGAGCAGTTGCGGTTGATGGTGACGCCGGGTACTGACGTTGGGAAGCCAGCCAGCAGAGCTGACATGCGGGCAACGTCGCGGTTATCCTCGCCGCTCTGATTGCCGCAACCGGCGTAGACCTCCGATACGTCTTGGGGGTTGATATTAGTGCGTGTTACCAGCCCTTTGAGAACGTCGGCCAAGAGGTCGTCGGGACGGATGCTGGAGAGAGCGCCGCCATAAGCGCCTATCGGGCTGCGTACGCCGTCAATGATAACCACATCTTTCATGGCAATATCCTTGTCTTTATTGGGCAGGTATGCCGGTGCGGGCGTCGGGGGAGCGGCGAGGCGAGACAATGATCAAGACCTCTGTGCCAAGCTTCTCGGTGCTTTGGATTTGAAGTGTCGCAATACGCTCGCGCCTGGAATAGGCGAGGATGCTGGTAGCGGCACGGATCGCTGTGACTTGGCCCCAACCAAAGGCGGGCATCTGCATCTGGTAGAATTCGAACATATCGTCCGGGCTGTACTGGGTATGGATGACTATGCGTCCGAACCAGGCATCCTCGGTGCCGAACACGAGTGTCTGATCGAGGTCAAATTTGCCTTCAGTCGGAATCGGCATGTCGGGAAACCGAGTGTAGGTAACCGATGTCTGTCCCGCGGCACCAGTTGGAGGCGCGCTGCTGACGACGGCCGGCCGGCTTAGGCTCTGACTTGCGTTTTCACTCTGGCAGCCGGCAACAATGATAGCAGCTAGTACGATGGTTGGTGCTAATATGCGCAAAACGAAGCAGCGGGCCATGAAAATACTCCCGTAATGGGCCATGTCTTACCGCTTTCGGTCGGACCGGGCCAGTTTGAGAACGACCGTCATAGCATCGCGGTGGTCCTCGGCCAACTAGTTGCGGCATACAGTCGAGACTGAAGAACGGCCTTGTTTGCCTTAAACCGTTTTTCTCTGACACTGCTGCCGTGGATCACATGATTGAATCTACAGACGACCTCAGCTCGCGATTGAGAAATTTGATCCAAGAGCATCTATGCTTCGTATACTTGGATATTAATACTGAAGTTGCGGGCGAATGGTGAGGTAACAACGGGCGCCTACTTTTTAGTTATAGGTGCCAGTAAAGGCATAGTCATTGAAGCTATCTAAGCTGCCCTGCGAGCCGGATACAAATATGCTGCGTGATCTTGATCTCATAATCATACCTAAATCTGCTTTCTGGCTCGGTTTTGCCGGACTGATCCCCTTCGTAGTAGTCGCTACAATTGGGTTCGTGCCGGCCGCCCCGCTGCATGACCTATCACTGCAGGCGTTGCTAGCTTATGGCGCGGTAATCCTCTCCTTTCTGGGTGGGATAAGGTGGGGCTTGGCGATAGCAACAACAAATCCAGAAAATTTATTTGGTCCTCTTTTCCTCAGCGTATCGCCTGCCTTGCTGGGATGGATTGCCTTGCTAGTACCTTCGTCCACGGGATTGGTTCTGCTTGCGCTCGGATTCGCCGCGACAACGATTGCCGACCTCCGGCTTTCCAAAGCACCGCATTGGTATCGCACGTTGCGACTACCGCTTTCGGTCGGCGCCATCGTCGCCGTGCTTATCGGTCTACTGATCTGATGGCCAGAGCGGTCGCAGTAGTTGTTGGCGCTACCGGAGGTATCGGAGGAGCGCTAAGCGAGGAGCTTAGCCAAGCTGGGAATTTCGATCAGGTCATTCGGCTCAACCGACCGTCTCTGGACCTTTGTGACGAAGCGAGTATCGCCCGGGCCGCTGCCAAACTACCCAGTGGGTGTGTGCGCCTCGTGATCAATGCCACTGGCTTCCTGCACGAAGCTGCGCAGCAACCCGAGAAAAGCCTGCGCTATCTCAATCCAGTCTTCCTCGCTCACTCTTTCGCTCTAAATGCTATCGGTCCGGCCTTAATTATGAAACATTTCTTCCCGCTCCTCCCACGCCAGGGTCGTTCTGTCGTTGCTAGCCTTTCGGCTCGCGTCGGAAGCATCGGAGATAACCGGTTGGGTGGTTGGTACGGATACCGATCTTCCAAGGCAGCACTGAACCAGCTGGTGCGTACTGCTGCGATTGAGTTAGAAAGAACACACCCTGAGGCCATCTGCGTAGCTCTCCATCCGGGGACGGTGGCAACGAAACTATCATTGCCCTTCGTCGGCAGTAAGCGGTCGCTGCATACGCCAATTGAGGCAGCTAGACATCTACTAACGGTAATCACGAAACTCAAATCTAAGGACAATGGCGGTTTCTTCGATTGGCGCGCTGAACCAATTCCTTGGTGAGCAATGCCGAAATGGGACATAAGCAAGACCTGCTTAGTTTCTGGCCATCGCTTCAATTAACGAGGCAAGTGGGCACGCAACTTCCTTGCACTCCCAAGAAGCACGGCAAGAGGCAGGCAGATGGTGGTGGTCAGGTTTCTCATGGGGGAAATCTAAGGCGTATAGTCTGGCTGATTTATGCTTAAAATTTTTCGAGTAATTTTATTTTTGATCTTCCTGCTTCCATCGGTCTCAATGGCAGACGGTAAACTTATTGATAATTTTGAGCTCCAACCTGATGGGCGTTGGCGCTTTATTGCGGATACCGTGATGGGGGGAGTATCGATAGGGCGGGTTGAATTCTATCGCGAGGCGGCAGGTTCCTACGCCCGAATGACCGGTACTGTAAGCACGAAAAATAACGGTGG
>CAUZNJ010000204.1:0-4444 GCA_963580965.1 Alphaproteobacteria bacterium
CGAGTGGATCACATTTATGGACGATGGCGGTTACAGCAATCCTCTGCTTTGGCTTTCGGACGGCTGGGCCTGTGTGCAAGAAGAGGGCTGGCAGGCGCCAGGCTATTGGCGGATGCAGAAGGAAGAATGGCACGCCATGACGTTGCGTGGTTTTCAGCCCGTCGACAACATGACTCCGGTTTGCCATATCAGCTATTTTGAGGCCGATGCATTTGCCCGCTGGTCCGGCAAGCGCCTACCGAGTGAGGCGGAATGGGAGAACACCGCCAGTACACTCGCTCCAGAAGGAAATTTCGTCGAGTCAGGCCGCCTTCGTCCGGCTGCGGCTGCGGTGCAGTATGACCAGGTCGTGCAAATATTCGGCGACGTTTGGGAGTGGACACAAAGTCCGTTTTGCGCCTATCCCGGTTTCAAACCGCTTGCCGGCGCGGTGGGCGAATATAATGGTAAGTTCATGTCGGGCCAATATGTGCTGCGGGGCGGCTCGTGCGTCACGCCGGGTAACCATATTCGTGCTACCTACCGCAACTTCTTTCAGCCTGAAAAGCGCTGGCAATTTTCGGGTCTGCGCTTGGCTGAGGATTGTTGATGACTTCGGATTTAACGCTGACCGCGGAGCGCGAGACGGCCGCATTAGAAAATATTGAGACGGAAGACGAGACTGATGAATTCAGGCGCGCGGTGGCACGCGGTCTCTCGGCGCCGCTGAAAACGCTCGAGTGCAAATATTTTTACGATGAAATCGGCTCGGAACTATTCAACCAAATTTGTAGCACACCGGAATATTACCCTACTCGAACTGAAATCCAAATTCTTACCGATTGCGCTGGCGAAATCGCAGAAACCGTTGGCGAAGGTGTGGAAATCATCGAGCTTGGGAGCGGTGCCAGCCTGAAGACGCGCCTGTTGCTGCAAGCGTTTAATCGACCGCGCACCTACGTGCCTGTGGATATTTCAGCCGAATATATGCGGCAGGCGGCCACGGCGCTGCAACACGACTTCCCGTTGCTAGATATCGTTCCAGTCGTAGCGGACTTTAGCAAACGTCTTCACATCGAGCGGCGCGGCGGGAGAGGTAACAGGCTGTTGTTTTTTCCAGGCTCCACTATCGGAAATTTTAAAACTACAGAGGCTGTCAATTTACTCGCACGCACTTTGCATGATCTTGCGCCTGATTATTTTGTTATCGGTTTCGACTTGGTCAAGGAAAGGAAAATTCTTGAGGACGCGTATGACGATGCGGCGGGCATCACAGCAGCGTTCAATCTGAATCTGCTAAGGCGTATCAATACTGAGCTTGACGGCGCTTTCGATATCTCTGGGTTTCGTCATGAGGCACGCTACAATGAAACGAAGAGTCGTGTGGAGATGCATATTGTCAGCCTGGAATCGCAAAGTGTTCGTATCGGCGCGTTAGAGGTAAGCTTTTCCTCGGGCGAGAGTATCCACACCGAAAACTGCTACAAATATTCATGCACCTCGTTCGAAGCATTGGCGGCGGATGCGGGCTGGCATATGGAGCGCGTTTGGACGGACAAAAAAGATCTTTTTGCCGTCGCCTTGCTCAAGCCCGCCGATGGCGGGGCGTAAATTTTTTCTTAATTCCGGGTTAGCGGCCTATATTTAATCCTGCGGGGCTGGTCTGCTGCCGTACCCAAGCGACGACGACGGTCTGCGACATAATCGTCGTAATTGCCTTCAAACCAGACAACTTGGCTATCACCCTCAAACGCCAGAATATGTGTCGCCAGCCGGTCTAGAAACCACCGATCATGCGACGTTATCAAGATGCAGCCGGCGAATTCTAACAATGCCGCTTCCAGGGCACGAAGGGTTTCCATATCTAGGTCGTTGGTTGGTTCATCGAGAAGTAAAACATTGGCACCGGATTTCAACATATTTGCCAAGTGCACCCGATTCCGCTCACCGCCCGATAGCTGACCGACTTTTTTTTGCTGATCGGCACCCTTGAAATTGAATTGGGAGACATAGGCGCGGCTTTGCATGGAGCGCTTACCCAGTTCTAGTTCGTCCATGCCGCCGGAGATCTCTTGCCAGACGGTATTTGATTCGTCCAACGTATCTCGCGATTGATCAACGTAACCTAAGACTGCCGTCTCGCCAGTTCGCAACGTGCCGCCATCAACCTGTTCCTCCCCCGTAATCATGCGAAACAGTGTCGTTTTCCCGGCGCCATTGGGTCCAACAATGCCGACAATTCCGCCCGGCGGCAGTTTGAAATCCAGGCCATCAATCAAAAGGCGGTCGCCAAATCCCTTTCTTAAGCCCTCTGCTTCTATCACCAGGTTACCGAGGCGGGGGCCCGGCGGTATCATAATTTGTGTCGCTCCTAAATCTTGCTCTGCGGCTTCAGCTAATAATTTATCATACGCTGTTACGCGAGCCTTGCTTTTTGCTTGGCGGGCACGCGGCGAGGATCTAATCCATTCCAATTCCTGCTTGAGAACCCGCTGACGGGCGTCTTCTTGCCCCTCTTCATGTGACAAGCGTTTTTCTTTTTGTTCCAGCCATGACGAGTAGTTTCCTTTGTACGGGATCCCTTGACCCCGATCGAGTTCAAGGATCCACCCTGTAACGTTATCAAGAAAATATCGGTCATGGGTTACAATGATGACGGTGCCTTTATAATCTTCTAAATGCCGCTCTAACCACGCAACGGATTCCGCATCAAGGTGGTTGGTTGGCTCATCCAGCAGCAGAATATCCGGCTTTTTTAGAAGTAACCGGCAAAGCGCCACCCGACGTTTTTCTCCGCCTGAAAGCTTAGATACATCAGCATCGCCCGGTGGACAGCGGAGCGCGTCCATGGCGACATCCAATATCCGCTCCAAGTCCCATCCGTTAACCGCATCAATCTTTCCCTGCAGCTCTCCCTGTTCGGCCAACAAGCTATTCATTTCATCGTCGTCCATTGGCTCTGCAAACTTATCACTGAGCTCATTGAACTTGTCGATGAGGGCTTTGGTCTCCCCCATCGCTTCCATAACATTGCCCATGACATCCTTGTCCGCATCAAGTTCAGGCTCCTGTTCAAGATATCCCACTGAAACACCATCGGCGGCCCATGCCTCGCCATTGAATTCCTCATCCTGCCCAGCGATGATCTTCATCAGTGTGGATTTGCCCGATCCGTTAGGCCCTAAGACGCCTATTTTAACGCCAGGAAGAAACGAAAGTGTGATGTCCTTCAATATCTCTCGACCTCCAGGAAAGGTTTTAGAGACATTTTTCATCACATAAATATATTGGTAAGAAGCCATGCATTCACCTTTAAAAAATTGATCGAATTCTCTTAAAGTTACGGAAGAATCAGGGTGTCAGAGATGTGCTGAGAACGCCGGAGGGCATTATCACGTTAACAGGAAGGACGTGTAGGGGCATCTGCGATAGCCCATCGAGATGGATAACATCTCGTTTGCTCGCCGTCGATTTCCACCGGATATTATTTGCCACGCCGTTTGGCTCTATGCCCGGTTCACTTTGAGCTATCGAGATGTAGACGATCTGCTTGCGGAGCGGGGCCTTGATGTTTCCGACGAGAGCGTGCGGCCGACATCGAGCGATTTCTGGCATCTCGATGAAAGGGTCATCGTCATTTGAGCGCGGCGGCTTGAAAAACAGCTGACACGAATCCTTGCGTCTCCTGCCGGTTAACGTGACAATGCCGAGAGACCCACGCATACGAACCTGGATTGACCGGGTTGATGTTAGGAGGAAAGGATAGATCATGCTGACGCTACTCTCCCCTGCAAAAAAGTTGAATATGACCCCCGCGGAAACGGCTGTCCCGGTCACACAGCCGCGTCTGCGCGATGATACTCACGAGCTTGCGATCGTCGCCAAAACCCAGACTGCGGAAGACCTGAAACGTCTGATGCATATCAGCGACAATCTCGCGACTATGAATTTCGAACGGTTTCAGGCCTTCAATCTCGACAATAGAAGCAATACCGCCAAGCCTGCCGGGCTCGCCTTTGACGGCGACGTCTATTGGGGATTGGAGGCCAGCAGCCTCTCCGAGGACACGCTCTCTTATGCGCAGGATCATTTGCGCATCCTCTCAGGCTTATACGGTGTTTTACGTCCAATGGATGCAATCCAGCCTTATCGCCTTGAGATGGGCTCAAAAATGGCGAATGGCCGCGGCAAATCCCTCTATGATTTCTGGGGCACACGCATCGCCGATCGACTGAATGCGGACCTTGCCGATCATGCCTGCACAACCGTGGTCAATCTTGCCTCAAACGAATATTTCAAGGCTGTGGGCGCCAAAGCGCTTGGACAGACGGTGATCGGGGCGAAGTTCCTGAACGTGAAGGATGGCGAGGCCCGCTCCCTCATGTATTACGCCAAGCATGCGCGCGGTACCATGGCACGCTGGATCATGGAAAACCGTGTGGATCGGGCTGATGGCTTGAAAGAT
>CAUZNJ010000205.1:0-4444 GCA_963580965.1 Alphaproteobacteria bacterium
CCGGCAAATTGATCGGCGCCATGATGTTGCGTTCGCAGGCGTCGCGGAAGCTTTGGCGGATATTGGTATCCTTGAGATAGATGATTTCACCTTCGACAAATTCGAAATCATCCTCCGTAGCGTCGCTAAGCGCCATGTCATGTGCCATGAAACGGGCGATTTTCTTCTTGAGAATCTCCGCCGCCTGTACCGCCGCACTAACAAAGTAAGAGCCAAAGCGAGCGCCGATGGTGCCGGAGCCAAACGGCGTCGTGCCGGTATCGCCGGTTGTCACCACAACATCGTTGGGATGAATGCCAAAGGAATGTGCGACAGCTTGAGCCGCGGTTGTCTCATGGCCTTGTCCTTGCGGTGCATCGCCCTCAAAAATCTGGACTTTACCACGCGCATCGAGGCGAATCGTCGCGGCGCCATATCCAGGTTGGTTTTCCATCGGCACCATCAGTTCCGAGGAGACGCCCGACAGCTCGACGCCGAGACCGAATCCGATGCCGATATAACGGCCTTCCTTGCGGGCTTCTTCCTGTTGCTTGCGGAAAGCCGGGAGATCGGCCTCTTTCATGAGGTTGTCCCAAACCTTCAGAAAGTCACCGCTGTCCATATACTCGCCGCAAACTGAAGTGTAAGGCAGTTCTGGGATCAAGTTTTTACGGCGCAGTTCCGCAGGTTCCATGCCGCAGCGATTTGCGACCATATCGACTGCGCGTTCCATGGCGAAGCGGGTCGGAAATTCGCCAAAGGCGCGGGCCGGGGAGAGGCAGGATTTGTTCGTCACTGCCACTTTGAGTTTGACGTCGCCTCTTTCCCAGGTGTAGCCGTTGGGTAGTTCGACGGCGCCGAGAAAAGGCATGACAAAGCCCCAATAAACACCTTGGCAGCCGTCGCCACAGTCAGCGAGGCCGCGGTTGCGAACGGCAAGAAGTTTACCGTCTTTGGTTGCGGCCACTTCGAGATCGTTAATCTGATCGCGCTCTTGGCTCACTACCATGAGATGTTCCTGGCGCGATTCCACCCATTTGACCGGGCGGCCCAATGCCTTTGCCAGATAGCAAACAAGAATCGGTTCGCGGTAGAACGGCGCTTTAACACCGAAGCCGCCACCTTGATCGCGTGGCGCAACGATGCGCATTTTTTCGGCCGGGATCTCGAGAATATCTGAAAGAGCCAGGCGATCAATGTGCGGGCGCTGGGTGGTAATATGCGCGATCATGCCGTCAGATTCGTCCCAATTGGCCAACACACCGCGTGTCTCCATTGGGGTCACGCCACAGCGCTGAACGCGGAATCGCTTCTGCACCACGATATCAGCGGTTTGCATTATTTTTTCAACTTCGGCGTCGTTCTCTGCCTGACTTTCCTCAGTATCGCCGCCAGTGAATCCCATTTCGAAAATGAGATTGTCGTCCCAGTCGTCATGAACGAGCGGAGCGCCGCTCTTCAGCGCACTTTCCGGATCGCCGACATAAGGTAGATCTGTGTAATCTACCTCAATCAATTCGGCGGCGTCGGCGCCAATATATTTATCGCGCGATACAATCGCCGCGACTGGCTCACCGTGGAATTTCACCTTGCCCACCGCCAGCGGCCAATGTTTGGGGAACCTAGCTGGTAGCCCTGGCTGGACAACCGGCTGCGGCATCGACAGAATTTTTTCCTTGATGTCCTCTCCGGTGACGATGGCGACGACGCCGGGCAGGGCCATAGCCTTGCTTGTATCAATGCTATTGATGGTGGAGTGCGCCCGCTCACTGCGGAAAAATGTCAGATGCAACATGCCGGGTAAGGTCAAATCCGCGAGATAGCGGCCCTTGCCGGTTGTCAGGCGGTGATCTTCTTTGCGATTGAATTTGGCACCGACCCAGGCGCCTTTCTTATCAACACTCATGCGTGCCGCTCCTATGTATAGCTCTCATTCAAGACGAGAAAATTGATAGCGATGACGATGCTTATTTAGATGCCGCGGCTTTGACGGCCTCGACGATATGGGCATAGCCGGTGCAACGGCAGAGATTGCCAACCAAGCCGTGACGAATTTCGTCCTCGGTCGGGTTCGGGTTTTTCTTCAGAAACTCATCCATATTCATCAGAATACCCGGGGTACAATAGCCGCACTGCAGCGCGTGATGCTCGTTGAAGGCTGTCTGCAGCGACGTCAATTTGCCATCCGTTGCCAGGCCTTCCACCGTGGTGATCTCATGGCCACTCGCTTGTACCGCCAGCATCAGGCAGGATTTAACCGCCTCGCCGTCGAGCTGGATGGTACAGGCGCCACACACACCTTCGTAGGTGCAGCCCACATGGGTACCCGTTTGCACGGCTACTTCGCGGATGAAATCCACCAGCAGCATGCGATTGGGGATGGTCTCCTCATAGCTTTCGCCATTGATGGTAATGTTTACTGTCGTTTTCAACTTCTTTTCTCCCAATCTCTGGCTTAGCCGGCAGCGCGCGCGAAGGCACTGGCAGCGACGTCTGCACCAAGCGAGCGGATCAGTAGTTTGCGATAGTCCGCGTCAGCCCACATGTCACTTTGTGTTTCAGTTTCGTCCGAGGCTGCTTGCAGGGCGGCGGCAATGCCGTCGCTGTCGTTTGCTGACACACCTTGGAACGCGCTTTCCCCAGCCTTCGAGCGGCACGGTCCATCGCCGAGCCCGCCGATAGCAACGCGCGCTGACGTGCAGGCGCCAGAACCATCGGTGGTGATCATGATAGCAACGCCGATCACCGGCAGAGCATCCGTCACCAAGCCCCATTTTTTGTAAGCACTGCCGGTATTGGCTGGCGCGGCAGCAAGATTGAGCGAAACCAGGATTTCATCATCCTCGCGCGCCGTTTCAAGCGGGCCATGGATGAAATCATCGGCCGCAACCTTGCGGCTGCCATTCGGGCCGGTCAGCTCCATCTCCATGTTGAGTGCCAGGGCCACGGGTGGCATGCAGGCGGCGACGTAATTCCAACATAGGCTGCCACCAATTGTGCCGCGATTACGTACTTGTCGGTCACCAACCCGTGCTGCCGCATCGTTGATAGCCTGAAACGCGCCTGTGAAGCTCGCCTCTTTAGCCAATGCCGCATAGGGCGTAATCGGGCCAATGCGGAGAGCGCCGCCATTAGCTGAAACGCCTTTCAATTCCGATATGGCTTGCAAATCGATCACGCAACGTGGGCGCAGCAGGCGTGTCTTGACTGCCTGCATGGCGCTCTGGCCACCGGCCAGCATGAGCGCGTCTCCGGCCTCATATTTGCCAAGCGCTATGAGCGCTTCTGCGACCGTTCCTGGGCGCACATAATCTTCAATTACTGCCGGATACATCTTGCCTCCTGTTTGAATTTCCCGCGTGAAACGGTGCCGTTATAAGCGCCGTTTCGGACCGTCGGGATCAAATACCTACATTTTTAGTGCCAATTAAGCGAAGCGCGGGGCTTCCCGCAAGTCCTTTTGTGCGAATCTTAAGCGCATCAGCAATTAACCCGCAAAACGCGGCTCCGGAACGCCGCGAATGCCGATCCCGGTCACAGCGAACAGAGCGCCCGCCAAATATTGTGGTTTGGCCTCGACAATGAACCTGTCATGTACCGCCGGATGGCTGACACGGCCCATGGATGTAACATAAAGAGTATCCATGTTTTCGCCGCCGAAATTGACGCTGGTGAGATTTTTAACCGGCATGCCGATACGGCGATCGACCGAGCCATCCGGCGCATAGCGTACCAAATCGCCACCAATGACCTGGGCGTTCCATAAATAGCCCTCTTCATCGACAGTCGAGCCGTCAGCCACACCATCGTCATCCTTGGTGCTGGCGAAAAAGCGCTTGTTTGATGGGATGCCGGTCTCGATATCGTAATCATAAGCCCAGAATTCTTCCTGGAAGGTGTCGGCGAAATAGAAGGTTTTATCGTCCGGGCTCCAGCATGGGCCGTTGGAGCAGATAATGCCGTCATCGACCTTGGTAACGGACAAATCCGGATCGAGTCGCCACAGGCCGCAAATTTTCAATTCTTCCAAATCGTCCATGCCACCGGCGAAAAAACGCCCGCGACGGTCACATTTACCGTCATTGAGGCGGGTTCGTGGCTGATCTTCCTCGATCAAGGTAATCAATTCATACTTGCCGGTGTCAAAGTCGAAGAAATAGAAGCCATCTGCCAGGGCCAAGACGGCGTTGCCGCCCTTGCGAAGCGCCAAGGCGCCAACATCCTTGTCGACGCGCCAATTTTCAACTTTGCTGGTTTTTGGGTTCATGCGCCAAATGGCTGGCTTGTCGACGCGTGGCCCGGTGCCGTCCACCCAGTAGAGGCGGCCCTCTTCGACATCCCATACGGGGCCTTCGCCGAGATGGTTCTCGCATTCCAGCAGGCATTCAATTTTAACGCTCATGTATTCCTCATTTGCTTATTACTCTATGGCGCTTTTTCACTCTGGCGCGAACATGGCGATGGA
>CAUZNJ010000206.1:0-4363 GCA_963580965.1 Alphaproteobacteria bacterium
CAGTCTTTGGATTGGTCCCGTCGCGAAGGGCCTTCAGGGTATCGTACTGGGCTTGGACAGACGCCCGGATTCCAAGATGCCCCTGCAAAGCGATCCGTACACCCATCTTACCAAGGTAGACCTTGTCACCTATTTCGCTGTCCGGATCGACACTGCCTAGGAAGATCGGAATTTTGATAGCCGAACGTATTGCTTCAAGTTGCTTACGTGTCTTGGCTCCAGCCAGGAACATGGCATCGACGCCAGCCTTTTCGTAAGCGACGCACCGCGCTATCACGCTCTTGAGAGGTTCGATAGTCAGGGCCCGGGTACGCCCGGCGATGACCATCGATTTGTCCTCACGCGCCGCCAACGCCGCACGCATTTTGCCGACGCCTTCATCAATTGAAACAACTTTTAGCTTGTCGGATGGGCCATATGGACGTGGCGCCACCGTATCCTCAAGATTGATGGCAACAACGCCCGCCGTCTCCAGCTCCTGCACCGTGCGCATGACGTTGAGTGCGTTGCCGTATCCATTATCAACCTCGCAGATCAACGGCAGGCTGGAGGCACGGCCGATGCGCATGGCCTGCTCGGCAAACTCACTAAGCGTGAGAACCATGATGTCAGGCCTACCCAACACCGCTAGAGAGGCAATTGAGCCCGCGTACATACCGCATTCGAAACCCAGGTCTTCGGCGATGCACGCAGACAGAGCATCGTACGTTGAAGCCGGGTTAACGCATTTCTTGCCCTGAACAATTTTGCGGAAATTTTTGCGTCTTTTGGACCAATCCATTGAACGGTTTCCTCGTGTCGGTTTGGGATCATCTCCCGTGTGCCGTCAGGGGAATTATTTCCGCCTGCGACTATTGAATGGCGCCTAATCCTGAAGCAATTGGCCGAACTGATGCCGCTGTTGGCCCAGCTCAGTGTGGGCGTTCACCACGGATCAACATCCGATACAATCGGCGATGCTGTGTAGTATCCTTGGGATCGTAATCGTAGTTGGCTTTGTGTAGGGCCGAGCGATTATCCCATATAAGCATATCGCCTAGTTTCCATTCATGGGAATAAACGAATTCGGGCCGCAGAGCCTTTTCCAAAACCTCATCAAGCAGCATCTGCGATGATTCTGGATCCATGCCGACAATGCGCTCGGTCTTGTGCGGATGAAAATACAAGGCCTTGGCGCCAGTATCGGGATTGGTCCGCACCAACGGCTGCAGGACCGGGGCAGGGTTGATTTCAGCCTGCGTGACGTATCTGTCGCTGTTCTGATAGGTCACTGCACTACCCACAATAACATTTTCCGTCTGCATGCCGTCAATACGATCCTTTACCTCATCGGGCAGACCCTCATATCCGGCGCGCATGTTGGCGATACTGGTCCCCCCACCATTCTTTGGCATTTCCAATGCATAGAGGGTAGTGAATTTTGGCGGACACTCTTCATTGGTGTGGTCAGTGTGCCAGCGCGGGCCAACCATTACGACCGTTCCATCCTTACTTCTCTGATGGCTAGAAACTTCGTGCACAAACGGCACGCCGGGCACCGAATAAGTTAAGTAATTGCGATCCATCGGCTCGCCAAAATTCCTTGCAGCAGCAAGAAACTCTTCAGCGGTAAATTTTTGGTCTCGTATGACTAGCGCGATGTTATCGACCAGCGCCTTATACAGATCTTGACGCGTCTCATTTTCCAATGGTTGTGTGAGATCGATACCGGTTACTTCAGCGCCAATGTGGTCCGTCATGCGCCGGACAACCATATTATTTCTGGCTGCTATAAGGTTCATCTATCTCCCCCCTATGGGTGCATCCGACGTATCGATATCTATTGGTCAGATATCATTAAGCTAACATTTCGCCTAGCGGTGAAAGAAGCAGCATTAAATGCGGCAATTACTTCGCCCGCACCTCTAAACACATCACACTTTAAACAAAAAAACCCCAAAAAACAATTAAGTTTCAGTGGGTTGATATCTAGTTGCGGGTGCACCGTCAGCCAGCTAGTATTCTCATTTACAAATGCGTTCATAAGGATCGACCGTGGCACACAACGACACCAAACGGCCCAATATTCTGTTCATCCTCAGCGATGACCAGGGACCGTGGGCAATGAGCTGCGCCGGAACGCCCGAACTGCGAACACCGAACCTCGATCGTCTGGCGACCAGCGGCATTCGCTTTGAGAATTTCTTCTGCGCCTCGCCGGTCTGTTCGCCGGCGCGGGCGACGATCCTCACCGGCCAGATGCCCTCGCAACACGGGGTGCAAGATTTCCTCAGGGGCGGCAACGCAGTCGAATTGTCAAATGATGGCCGGGTGGTCCGTTATCTCGCCGGGCGAACCGCCTATACCGAAATCCTCGCCGCCAACGGCTATGCCTGTGGATTGAGCGGCAAGTGGCATCTCGGCGATTCAGCAACACCACAGGCCGGGTTTGACTACTGGAACGTTCATGCCACGGGCGGCGCTAAATATTACGGTGCGCCAATGTTCCAAGATGGCGAATTGTACTCGGCTGACGGCTATTTCAGCGATGTCATCACCGACAACGCCATCGGCTACATGGAATCTCGACTTGGTTCAGGTACGCCGTTCTCGATGAACGTCCACTTCACCGCCCCGCATGCACCCTGGGGGGCGGAACAGCATCCGGCGGAGATATACGACGACTACTTCCATAACTGCGCTTTCGACTCCGTGCGCTGGGACCCGGTTCACCCTAACCATCTTGCGAAAACCGGTTCCGCCGGGAGCGTCGCGACGAACCCCGAGGAACGGCGCCAACTGCTCAGCGGCTACTTCGCCGCCGTCACCAGGATGGACACCAATATCGGTCGGCTAATCGACTGGCTGGAAGAAAATGGGCTGCGCGAAAATACGCTGATCGTATTTACTGCCGACAACGGCATGAACATGGGACACCACGGCATTTGGGGTAAGGGCAACGGGACCTATCCACCGAACATGTACGACACATCGGTGAAAGTGCCGACAATGATGTCACGGCCCGGTCATGTGCCGCAGGGGGTCGTGGAAAGCAGCCTGCTCAGCCACTATGACATCATGCCTACGTTGCTGGATTACGTCGGCCTGAACGGTCCCATCCTGGGTGCCGGGGAACGTCCGGGGAAAAGTTTTTCGTCGATCCTGCATGGCGAACCAACGGGCGCCGACCGGCCAGTGGTGGTGGTGGACGAATACGGCCCGACGCGCATGATCCGTACGGATTCATTAAAATACGTTCATCGCTATCCCGATGGCCCGTACGAACTCTATGATCTTGTCAACGACCCCGAAGAGACCAAAAATGCGTTCGACAATCCAAAATTTTCCGACGCGATAGTGGCGATGCGCGCCCAGTTACAAGCCTGGTTCGAGCGCTATACGGAGCCTGATCGAGATGGAACCAAGCAGGCGGTCACAGGCCGCGGCCAGCTTGACCTGATTGGTAAACCCGACGCGTTCGCACAGGACGTTGGTTTTCTGCGCGACGGCTAGGGAAGATCCATCTGCGTCGGACAGACAGACACCACCCGGTCGTTCTTAACCTGAAGTCGATGGCATAACTTTTGCTATTTTTGGAATAGGCATTTCATCGGAAGAACCAAAGAGGAATGCCTCGCGCTCCTGGCTCCTGACAGTGAAAGACTGGACCGTCTAGAGCGCGAGAACAGGCAGCTAAAAGGAGGGATTGCAGATCTCGTAGCCTATATCGCTAAAAAAACCCATCGCGGGCATTAGCAGTCATCTGCGCCAGGGTTCGCAGAATTCGTCTACGCCATAAAAAGCCATATAATCGGCAGAAGCCAAATTATAAGAACTAAGCTAGCTATGACAGACAGTGTTAAAGCTACGGTTTTAAGGATGTACATTATGTGCTCCTATCCAGCCCATCTCCCTCAACCGTAAATAGCGAAAAAATACCCCTGCCGAAGCAGGGGTAAGTTGAAAAGAGATTAGTCCACCCTGACGCGAATTCATGGCATTTTTACGGCACAGCAGCTCTCAAATGGCTCTGAAACCCTAATGTTCAAGCCCTGAGCTAAGGCCAGCTTCAATAAGCTTTTTTTGGTCAGTTAAAGTTAAAATCTTGAAAGCCCCCTGCGTGGGGTTAGGAATTAACTCATTATACCGCGGATCCTTTGAGGCGGTTAACTGGGTTTAGATTTTAGGGTCTGTTTTAGCGGTATTTTACATCGCCCAGACGAACCCTATCTCTTCTCGACGCTGAAGGCGCTCTGATGAGAGAGCGTTTTTAGACCCACATCGTGAGTACATCCATTCTAAGATATCCGGATAGTCAGGTCTCGAAATCCCCGGGATCAAGAAGGATTGGCTCACCATGCGGTGTTCGGTCCGCAGCCCGGCG